>CALGJW010000313.1 GCA_937930025.1 uncultured Saprospiraceae bacterium
ATGTGATAAGCATCTGCAGTTGCGCCATAACCCACTAGCTCTGCATATATAGTTGCGCCACGTTTTTTGGCGTGTTCATATTCTTCCAATACCAACGCTCCAGCTCCTTCTCCCAGTACAAATCCATCACGATCTTTGTCAAAAGGGCGTGATGCAGTCGCAAAATCATCATTCCTGGTTGATAATGCTTTCATCGCATTGAATCCTCCAATTCCTGTTTCACAAACCGCGGCTTCTGATCCCCCGGTAATCATAATGTCCTGTCGACCCCATCTTATCAGATCAAAACTAGTTCCAATAGCATGCGTGGAAGAAGCACAAGCCGAGACAGTTGCGAAGTTAAATCCCATAAAGCCATACTTGATGGAGATTAATCCTGAAGCAATGTCTGCGATCAATTTAGGAATTAGGAAAGGATTGTAGCGAGGGGTACCATTTCCTCTTGCGTGTTCAGTAATTTCTTTTTGCAAGGTCGAAAATCCTCCAATACCTGAGGCCCAAATTACGCCTGATCTTTCTAGATCAATTGAATTGGTATCTAAGCCTGAATCAGCCATGGCCTCTGCAACAGTCACCAGGGCATATTGTGCAAAGGGATCTAATCTTCGCGTCTCTTTACGATCAATGAAATCAGCAGCATTGAAGTTTTTTATTTCCGCTGCAAATTTGGTCTTGAATTTTTCAGGGTCAAAATGGGTAATCATATTTACCCCATTTGCGCCACTTTTCAATCCATTACTGTACTCCGCAACGTTATTTCCAATTGGCGTCAATGCGCCCAGTCCAGTGACAACTACCCTTCTCATTTTATGGCTTTAGTGTTTTGGAATTCCAATTTGGTCAAGGAAAAAAATCCACAAATCAGGAGGATGTCCCAATTTGTGGATATGCTAGGTCAATCCCAAAAATTAATTTTGGTGATACGGATCAATTAAGCTTGAACTTGTGATTCAAGGTAATCGACTGCATGACCTACTGTTTGAATATTTTCAGCTTGCTCATCTGGAATTGAAATATCAAATTCCTTTTCAAACTCCATGATCAGCTCAACAGTATCTAATGAATCTGCTCCTAGATCATTTGTGAAAGAAGCTTCGCGAGTTACTTCGGATTCATCTACTCCTAGTTTCTCAACGATAATTTTGTTTACCCTTTCGGCAATGTTAGACATAACTTACACTTTTTGGACTCGATTTTACACAAAACGCTGAATATCAGCTAATTAAACCAAGCCACGATTATCTAATTCAATGCAAAATAAATCATAAGTACAGTCATAACCAAAGTTTTAGTCCTTTTTGTAAGTTTAACCAGAAAATTAGGTTTAAAACCAGCTATTTCGATATCTTATTATCTCTATCTTGCATCTACAATGACGGCAATTCAACCGATAAGACACATCATTTAACGTATTTTAACGTACCTTGCTATCTAATTGTAAAAATTACACTAATACTACACTAATTACATGGATATAGTTGATCATCAAAATACCAAAATCGTTGCTACCGTTGGACCTGCTTGTAATTCCTACGAAAACCTACTAGAGCTTGTAAAGGAAGGAGTGAATATTTTTCGATTGAATTTTTCGCATGGTACTCATGAGGATCATAAAAAAGTTATTGATCATGTTCTTTATATCAATGATAAGTATGGTACTCATATTGGATTATTAGCGGATTTACAAGGTCCAAAATTAAGGGTAGGAAAGATTAAAAATGATAGGTTAGAACTTAAAGCAGGAGATGTTGTCACTTTTACAAATGAAAAATGTGAAGGGACAATGGATGCTGTCTACATGAGTTATCCGAAATTTGCAGAGGATGTAAATGTCGGAGAAAAGGTTTTGGTTGATGATGGTAAACTTGAATTTATTGTAAAATCCACAAATGGAAAAGACAAGGTTGAATTAAATGTTTCTTTCGGTGGTGTGCTTAGCTCTAACAAAGGAGTTAATCTTCCACAAACTAAAATAACGCTTCCATCCCTTACGGAAAAGGACTTAATTGATTTAGAATATATTTTAACCCAACCAGTAAACTGGATTGCACTTTCTTTTGTACGATCTCCAAAGGATATAAAAGACCTTCGAGCGAGGTTAGATGCAAAAGGACATCCGGCAAAGATTATTGCTAAGATTGAAAAACCGGAAGCGGTCGAAAAGATTGATAAGATCATCAAAGCTTCAAACGGCATCATGGTGGCACGTGGAGATCTAGGGGTTGAAGTTCCAATGGAAAAATTGCCGGGTATCCAAAAAATGATCATCAATAAATGTATCCAACGAGCGCGACCCGTAATTGTAGCTACGCAAATGATGGATAGTATGATTACTAATCCTTCTCCTACAAGAGCAGAAGTAACGGATGTAGCAAATGCCGTATTGGATGGTGCTGACGCAGTGATGTTATCTGGAGAAACTTCTGTGGGTGCACACCCGACTTTAGTGGTTCAATCGATGAATAAAATCATCGCTGAAGCTGAAAAGCAGTATTCAATGCATGGTCGGACACCAGTTCCTTCCGCCAAGTCAAGAACTTTTTTATCTGATGTGATATGCCTGAATGCAGCAAAAGTGGCAGACGAAATAAAAGCAAAAGCAATAATTGGAATGACTAGTTCTGGCTATACCGCTTTTAAGGTTTCCAGCTTCCGACCAAAGGCTGAAATCTTTATTTTTAGCGAACAGATGCATATGCTTGCCACCTTAAACCTTGTGTGGGGTGTGAAATGTTTCTATTACGATAAATTTACTACTACTGATGATACCATCAATGATGTTTCCGGAATCCTAAAAGAAGCCGGCATGGTAGATCAAGGGGATTTAATGGTAAATACAGGTTCTATGCCGATTCACAAGCGGTATCGTACCAATATGCTTAAGATCACTTTGGTAGATTAACTTTAGTCTTTTGAGCCCAGCAGTATGGGCAATTTCAACAGTTATGATTAATTTATTTTTCATGGAATCAAAATCACCGATTTCACGTAGTACTTTTGTGTCCAATTCTAACCTAAAACAAGAATTACTTTGATATGAAGATTATTATCCCAATGGCAGGAAGAGGTTCAAGATTACGACCTCACACACTAACCACTCCGAAACCGCTTATTCCTATTGCTGGCAAACCAATGGTTCAAAGATTAGTGGAGGACTTAGCAGCCGGAATAAATGAAAAAGTCGAAGAGATCGCTTTTATCATTGGAGATTTTGGCAAAGAGGTAGAGACATCCCTTTTGGAGGTTGCCAAAAATCTTGGTGCTAAAGGCCATGTTTTTCATCAAACCGCTCCTTTAGGAACGGCTCATGCTATTCTTTGTGCAAAGGAGGTAATGGATGGAAAGTGCATCATCGCTTTTTCTGATACTTTATTTCGCGCAGACTTTAACTTTGACACGAATGAAGATGGAATTATCTGGGTGCAAAAAGTGGAAGATCCAAGAGCTTTTGGAGTAGTCAAAACCGATGACAATAATGTAATTACCGATTTTGTTGAAAAACCAGAGACCTTTGTATCAGACATGGCGATCGTCGGCATATACTACTTTAAGGATGCTGGAGCCCTAAAAGCCGAACTTCAATATTTATTGGACAACGATATTAAAGAAAAAGGAGAATATCAATTAACCAATGGCTTAGAAGCGTTAAAAGCTAAGGGTACTAAGTTCAAGCCAGCCTTTATTG
>CALGJW010000314.1 GCA_937930025.1 uncultured Saprospiraceae bacterium
CTATTGTCTCCAATATTGTATTTCCCGTGGGAACAAATATGTCCGAACGATTTCTGTTCATGCCCTCTGTAGGATTATGTTTTACGTTAGTTGTTTGGCTGTATCGTTTATTAAATAAAGGGAAAAACAAGGTGGCCCTTCTAATGCCAATTTTGGCCATTCCGGTTTTACTATTCGCATATAAAACCACGGATAGAAATAAAGCCTGGAAAGATAATTTCACGCTTTTCACTACTGATATAAAATATTCTCCGAGATCCGCTAAACTTCAAAACTCGGTGGGAGCAGAGCTTTCTCAAAAATCACAGCTGGAGGAAGACCCTGCAAAGCAAAAGCAAATGCTGGAGCAGGCAATTGTACATTTACAAAAAGCGTTAGAGATTCACCCAAACTCTGAAAACACCTATTTGCAACTAGGGAATTGTTATACTTTTTTAAAACAACCAGAAAAGGCTATAGGATTCTACGACCGAGTGCTGACCTTTGACCCAGATGACCCAGACGGTAGAAACAATAAAGCAATTGCATTGCGAGAAGCTAAGCGCTTTGATGAGGCCATCATTTTGACAGACGGACTTCGTTCAAATTATAGTCAAGCTACCGTAGACATTAAATTGGCTTATGTTTACGAAGAAGCAGGGAAACATTTCAGTACAGCAGGTAATCAGGATAAAGCCATCCAGTATTTTGATCAAGGGTTAAGGTATAGTCCAGACAAGGATAAAATGACGTACTTTAAAGGAGTGGCTTATGCATTGAAGAAAGACTACGGCAATGCCATTCGAATACTGGAAGAAGCAATTGCCATGACAACCAAAGAAGAAAACAAGATAAATATTTACAGAACGCTGGCTGGGATTTACCAAGAATCAGGAAACACGCTAAAGGCTCAAGAATACCAACAAATGGCTGGAGGATCGAGTCAATAACTATTTAAGAACACTATTCAGATTATACACTTGACATGAAACAACTATCCATACTTTTAATTTTCTTATTCGCACAATTCAATTTAGTCGCACAAGAAGAACATCTAGCTTGGGCGGATTCCGTTTATCAAACACTTAGTTTGAAAGAACGCATCGGCCAGTTGATGATGATGCGCGCACATTCCAACCTAGGTCCAGACCACCAAAAATTAGTGGAATCATTTATTGATGATTATGCAGTCGGCGGACTTTGTTTTTTTCAAGGTACTCCAGAAAAACAAGCTGAACTCACAAACCTCTATCAGTCCAAATCCAAAATCCCTCTGATGATTTCTATGGACGCAGAATGGGGATTAGGGATGAGGTTAAAAGAAAATTCCATCAGCTTTCCTAGACAACTAACACTTGGCGCAATTCAAGACAATCGTCAAATCTATGACATGGGAGTTGAGATCGCACGTCAATTAAAACGCTTAGGAGTGCATGTGAATTTTGCTCCGGTAGTAGATATTAACAACAATCCAGATAATCCTGTTATTAATAATAGATCTTTCGGAGAAGATCGTTTTCAGGTATCTACCAAGTCCTATCTATATGCAAAAGGCATGGAAGACAATGGGGTAATGGCCTGTGCCAAACACTTTCCTGGTCATGGAGATACCGATGTGGATTCACATTACGACCTGCCTGTTATTTCTCATGACAGAAATCGACTAGACAGCATTGAACTTTTACCATTTAAAATATTGGCCGAGAAAGGAATCCAGGGAATGATGGTAGCACACCTCCATGTTCCAAGCATTGATCCAACAACCAACAAACCAACCACCCTTTCCCGGGCAGCTGTGAATGATCTATTGATAAATGAACTAAACTTTAAAGGTCTGATTTTCACAGATGGTCTAGGCATGAAAGGAGTTACCAAACATTGGGGCGAAGGTGAAGTTGAGGCGGAAGCCTTGCTGGCTGGTAACGATGTCTTGCTCTTACCTCAAGATATCAAAGCTTCGTTCGCCGCAATATTAAGTTATTTAAAAGATGGTCGAATTTCGGAAAATAGATTAGAAAATGCCGTTAAAAAAGTTTTGGCCGCAAAATATGAACTAGGGCTAAGGACAAAGCAAGCCCCCATACAAATGGCAAATCTTAGAAGTGATTTGAATTCCCAAAAGGCGGAAACCATCAAACAAGCATTGTATGAAAAAGCTTTGACTTTGGTTCGCGATGATGCGAATCTTGTTCCATTTCAAAACATTAGCGCACTAAACGCTGCTTCTTTAAGTCTAGGAAGTTCAACTCAAACTGTTTTTCAAAATCGATTACAGCAATTTAAATCGATGGAGCATTACCAAATGCCTAGACCAATTTCAGCAGATGCACAATCTAAGATGCTTACTAAGCTAATGAAAAAGGATGTTGTTTTTGTTGGAATACATGACATGAGTCGATTGGCATCCAAAAATTTCGGAATCAGCTCCGAAGAATTGGGGCTATTGGCAAGTTTGAACCAAAGAACGAAAGTAGTCTTAGTACTTTTCGGCTCCCCTTATAGCCTTCGATATTTTGATCTGTTCCCAGAGGTTATGGTAGCCTATGAAGAAGATGCTCTTTGTCAAGATGTTGCAGCTCAAGCTTTATTTGGTGCCATTCCAATAAATGGTTTGCTGCCTGTCACGGCATCCCCCAGGGCTCCAATCAGAACGGGGCTGCAAAGAGCCAGCTTACAACGAATTGGATATGCTTCTCCAGAATCAGTGGGCATGAGTGGCATGGTACTATCAAAAATTGATGCCTTAGCTGCGGAAGCTATCGAAAAAAAAGCGACTCCGGGTTGCGTGGTTTTGGTAGCCAAGGATGGAAAAATAATCTTTGAAAAAGGATACGGACACCACACTTATGCCAACAAGAAAAAGGTAAATGCAAATGATATCTATGACCTAGCTTCTGTAACAAAAATTTTGTCAGGCACCTTGTCTACCATGAAATTATCTGAACAAGGAATTGTAGATATTAATGCCCCGCTTTATAAAAATTTGAGCGATTCCAAAGGAACTAACAAAGCAAATCTCAAGCTAAAGGATATCATGGCTCATCATGCCAGATTAAAAAGTTGGATAAAATTCTATGAAGCCACTTTATCTGAAAAAGGATATCCCATCATGGAAGAATATTATCAAAAAAGGAGCGCAGTGGGATGCAGCATGCCGGTAACAGAAAGTTTATATTTAAAAAATAATTATCGAGACACCCTTGAAAGAAAAATTTTCGATTCCCCCCTGGGAGAGGAAGTCAAATATGTTTATAGCGATTTAGGATTTTATTTGGTGGCAGACATGGTTCGGGAAAAAGCCAAGATGGGAATTGACGAATATACTTATCAAACTTTTTATGCACCCATGGGACTTGCGGACATTGGTTACAATCCTTGGAAATTCTCTAGCCTAAATCGAGTACCACCCACGGAAGTTGATAAATATTTTCGCCGTCAAACAGTTTGGGGATATGTGCATGACATGGGAGCGGCAATGCTAGGAGGAGTAAGTGGGCATGCAGGACTTTTTGGTTCTGCCAAAAATATCGCTGAAATCATGCAAATGTTTTTAAACGAAGGCTATTATGCTGGAGAACAGTACTTACGGCCCGAAACAATAAAAGCCTTCACGCAAAGACATCCAGCGAGCACACGCAGGGCAATTGGTTTTGACATGAAGGAATTAGACGCCAAGAAATCACAAAATATGTGCTCCAGTGCTTCTGAACAAACCTTCGGACATTTGGGATTCACTGGCACAGCAACCTGGGCGGACCCAAAGCATAATTTGATTTATGTATTTTTGGCCAATCGGACTTATCCGACTATGTACAACACAAAATTGAACAAAGAAGATTTTCGTCCAAGAATCCAAGAAATCTTATACGAAGCTCTGCTAAAAGATCCTTCTTAAATTAATTCATGAACTTTTCGTTTAGAATTGCCAGGCGGTACTTATTTGCAAAGAAGTCTACAAATGCTATTAATATCATTTCTGGAATTTCTGTCTTTGGTATTTCTATCGGTACTGCTGCGCTAGTAATCCTCCTCTCCGTTTTTAATGGCTTTGAAGAATTATTAATGGGAATGTTCAATGCATTTAATCCAGATGTAAAGGTCACGCCTTACGAAGGAAAATTTTTTGCACCAGATTCTACCCAACTGGCTCAGTTAGATCAAATCCCTGGCATCCTTGCCGTATCCAAAACTTTAGAAGAAGTAGCTTACTTTGAATATGAAAACAATAAAGACTTCGGAATATTAAAGGGAGTAGATGAAAACTTTCTTACCGTAACGCGATTAGATTCTATGGTCAGAGAAGGACAATTCATACTCCAACAAGGAAACAGGGATATGGCTGTGCTTGGACTTGGGATGCGAAATAAACTAGCAGTTAGCGCAGGGGACTTTTCGCTGATTAAGGTTTACATGGCAAAGAAAAACCCAGGAATGAGTAGCCGCCCTTTTTACAATAGTCTTATCTATCCAGCTGGAACCTTCGTTATTCAGCAGGATTTCGATAGCCAGTATGTCATCGCATCATTGGATTTTGTAAAACGCTTAATGCGTGCAAAAAACCAAATTTCAGCTTTAGAAATAAAAATTAATGCTGGGGCAGATATTGATGTTGTGAAAAATGAAATTTCTAAAGTACTTGGAGAAGCTGTTAAAGTTCAAGATCGATATCAACAAGATGAAGCTTTTCTCAAATTAATGAATATTGAAAAGTGGCTGTTCTACGCCTTATTCTGCTTAGCGATGATATTGGTGGCTTTTAACATTGTTGGTGCACTTTTTATGATCGTTCTAGACAAACAAAAAGACATCGGAATACTAAAATCCATGGGTGCTACGGCCCGCTCAATACGAAAGATCTTCATCAATGAAGGGCTTTTACTATGTGGCTTAGGTCTGCTAATCGGATTTGTCGCCGCCATAATTTTATACATCCTTCAAAAAACAATCGTAATTGTCCCTATTCCAATGGGGTTTGTTGTTGATGCGTACCCGATAGAAATGAAAATCTGGGATTTTGTCGTAGTAGGAGTCACTGTAATGGTAATCGGATGGCTGGCTAGTTTACCCGCGGCTAATCGAGCAGCTAAAGTTTCGCCAATAGTTCGCTCAGAATAATATCCCAGCTTCCATTGAAAATTGTAATTTTGGGGTCTCTTTGGGCTAGAATTCTTGAATTTACACTAGATGCAAGGCAAATGCCTTATTGTAATGCATACACTTAGCATAAATATTCTTATTTTTGAACACGATGGAAGATTGGGAATTAGATTTTGAATGGTTAAAAGTTCGTCACTATGTGAAGAAGCAATTTGTGCGTACGGAGTTGCCTGACCTGAATGGTATCTTGTTCCTCATTGGCATTCAAGAATATGGTCGCGGTATAGGACCTTTTACTAAAGAAGAAAAGCAAGATTTAATGCATATCGCAGTATGTCGCCTTTTGTCTTATGACAACTATTATCGTTTTGTGGGAAGGGATGAAGATGGATGGCCGCATTACGAATTGGTTCGAAAAATTTCAAACATTGAATTGAAGGACCAAGCGATTTTGCTTAAACATAAAATCGTTCAATACTTTAAGGAACTTGATTCTGAAATGCTTAATCCCGTTCCTGGTTCACTTTCTAATTAATATGAAAAAACAATTCAAGCTGCTAACAAGCATTTTAGTTTTAGGACTGTTGTTTTTCAGCAGCTGTCAAACCGACCCACACACCTATGCCGAAATTGAAACTGAATTCGGCAAAATGAAAATGATGCTCTTTAACTCTACTCCTGAGCATCGGGACAATTTCATCAAACTAGTGAACGAAGGGTTTTATGAAGATCTATTATTTCATAGAGTCATGAAAGGGTTTATGGCTCAAGGAGGAGATCCCCAATCAAAAGGTTCAAATCCTACTGCTCGCCTTGGTGGAGGTGGACCTGGCTATACCATCCCTGCGGAAATTGGCGCTCCTCATTTTAGAGGTTCGGTGGCCGCTGCAAGAACTCCTACTGCTTCTAATCCTGAGATGCGTTCCTCTGGTTCGCAATTTTTTATTGTCGAAGGAGCACCACAATCTATCGCGACAATAGAACAGATCGAAGGAGTTAAAGGCATCAAATACAATGATGTTCAAAAGGAGATGTATCAAACTCGCGGTGGATACCCTTCTCTAGATAATGAATATTCTGTCTTTGGAGAAATTGTGGAAGGATTAGAAGTTTTAGATAAAATAATGGCCGTCCAAACAGATGGAAATCCTCCTGTTGGAAATAGTCGTCCAAAAAAAGATATTTGGATGAAAATAAAAATATTGGAATAATGCGCATTGCTACTTTTTGCTATTGGATATTTGCTTGTTTACTATTGCTGTCAGCCTGTGCTAGACCAATGGCTAAGTTTACCGAGACACCATCTAGTCCTACGGCACCATCTGAAGTTGTTTTCCAAAATGATTCAAAAAATGCAGAATCCTATTCTTGGGATTTTGGAGATGGTAACAAATCCACGGAAGACGCACCCAAGCATACCTATACTCAATCAGGAAAATATGAGGTAACCCTTTCGGCACAAAAGGGAAAGAAAACGAATCAAGTAAAGAAAATAATTGAGCTCGCTCCGCCCACCGTTTGTCTAGTAGAGATTTCTACAGCGTTTGGAAAAATGGTGGTTCAGCTTAGCGACGAAACTCCATTGCATCGAGACAATTTTATCAAATTGGTAGAAGAGGGCTTTTATGATGGTTTAATTTTTCATCGCGTTGTGAATGGGTTTGTAGTTCAAGGTGGAGACCCACAATCAAAAAATGCAAAGCCAACCACACGCTTGGGTTCCGGTGGACCTGGTTATCAAGTACCAGGTGAATTTAATACCGACCTAGCACATATAAAAGGAGCTATTGCGGCTGCTCGCCAACCTGATGGCGTAAATCCTGATCGCAAGTCCTCAGGATCTCAATTTTATATTGTTCATGGCGGACCGGTAACTAAAAGTTCTTTAGATAGACAAGAAGCTAAGATGGATAAGTATTACACTCCTGAAGTAAGAGAAGCATATTTAAAAAATGGTGGAACAGCGTTCTTAGACGGAGGATACACTGTATTTGGTCAAGTCATTTCAGGCTTGGAAGTAATTGATAAAATAGTATCCGTTGAAACTGATGGTGATCCCCCTAAAGGCACGAGTCGCCCAAAGCAAGATATTAAGATGACTTTAAAGGTCATAGAATAAAAACGAAACGAATTACTGACAAATGGAGGTATTAGGAATAGACATCGGTGGAACTGGAACAAAAGGTGGGATTGTAAATATTAAGACCGGTGAGATGGTTACTGAGCGTTTTCGCTTGGATACTCCACAGCCTTCAACTCCAACGGCAGTAATAGAAACCGCTGCTCAAGTCGTAGAACATTTCAACTATAAAGGAGTCGTTGGATGTGGTTTCCCTGCAATTATTAAGGACGGTATTGCCATGTCAGCAGCTAACATCGACAAGGCCTGGATTGGCACCAACGCAGCAAAGCTTTTATCTAAAGCCACTGGATGTGAAATGCATGTTTGCAATGATGCTGACTTAGCTGGAATGGCAGAGATGTCCTATGGCGCTGGAAAAGGTGAAAAAGGTTCCGTAATAATGATTACAGTTGGAACAGGGTTAGGTTCTGCTTTTTTTGTGGATGGCGTGCTTGTTCCAAATACAGAGTTTGGTCATTTCTATCTTAAGGGAATGAAGCAAATTGTTGAAAAATATGCGGCTGCATCTGTGAAAAAAAGAGAAGGAATCAGTTGGGATGAATGGGCAGAAAGATTCAATCAATACATCACCATGTTAGAACGATTATTTTCTCCTGATCTACTAATAATTGGAGGAGGGTTTTCAAAGAAATTTGAAAAATTTAAACATTTGTTAATCGACGACATTAGGATTAAGCCAGCAGAGATGTTAAATAATGCAGGTATTATCGGTGCTGCCAAACATGCAAGTGAGAAAATAAAATAGTAGAAATTTCTTAAGGCAATACCGCAATTAAATCCATATACCTTTCAGAAAACGTAGGGTCTTCTTCTAAGTTTCCACAAGGAGATTCCATTTGAAGAATTAGATCTAATCTGTTGTCACTCCCTTTTCTTTTTTCAATCCAATCTAAATTTTCTGGAACAGATCTAATAATAAATTTACTCAAACCGGTTGGGTTATATTGAAAGGGACAAACCAAATCCATTGCGAAAGAATCACCTTGAAGAACCGCTTCAGGATTATAAGAATTATCTCTCATGTATTTTGCCACCTCTACTGCTTCTTCTACTTCATTGCCTAAGAAGACATCTCCTAATAAAAAAGGAACTACGTCAAACTTTTCTATTAATGCTTCCATGGCTAATCCAGAATTTGCATAATGAATTTCATGCGCCATTATGGCCACCAGCTCATCTTCACCAGTAAGTTTTTTTAACAAACCAGAATAAATGTAAAATTTACCTCCTGGGCTACAGAAAGCCATTGCTCTAGAATCGTCTTTTAAAATTGTCAATTCCCAATCAAATTTATCTCGATTTTCTACTGCTGTCTGTTGGACTAAAATATTGAAAGTAGCCTCCAAATGATTGTACAAGTCAGAAAATTCAGTGGTACTTAAAACATTGAATTCGTCCGGTGTATTCTTATATACTTTATGCAAATTGTCACCAAAAGCCTTTTGATCTTCAATGCTAAAAGTTGTTTTATCAATTCGAACGACGTCATCTGGCTCATTCCCGTCACAGGAACTGAGTAAAAGTGAAGCACTTATTACTAAGAACATCCATGCGTTAAAACCTGAAAATCTGTTAAATAGTCCTTTTATAAAAAGGGAAAAGAAGTAATTCTTTCGAGAAGTCATATGATTCATTCAACTTTAGTGAGGAGCTAGTAATAGAGGTCAAAAATCATACCATGGATCGGTAGATTAGACGGCTGTATAAAGTTCTGGGGCCTCAAAAAGCTATGTTAATGGGGGAAAAATGGCGAAATAGATCATTTTATGAACGATCATTCAACAAAAAGAACTTTGTCCGCCTTTTTTGAATGATCGTTCATCAACTCTATGCCATTGGTTTATAGGAAGCGATAATTGCATTTACCTCCTTGTCTTGCCTTAACTTTGGAAAATATTTAAGCAAGGTGGTATGCTGCTTATAATTTTTATTCAATGCATTTGCTAATTTATCAAGTCCTTTCTTTCGACTTTCTAAATTTAGCATAATTCCAATAGCGCAATAATTTATCGCAGCATCAGGAAAAATATCACGAAGCGATTTTAAGAATCTCATTGCATAATCTTCTCCGAATTTTTTTCCTTTGAATTCAGCATATTCCAAATGAAAATCTAGATTATCTGGAGCAAGCATACAGGCTTCTTCATAATAATGATCCGCTTGAATCATATCTGCTAAGGTGTCTGATACTCTAGCTAATTCTAAATAGTACTCCGGCTTAGGCTGCTCAAACTGCAAGGCTCTCTTTAAATAAATTAAAGCCTTCTGAAAGTTTCCTTCCCGATTGTGTAATCTTCCTAGATGATAATGAAGTTGATTTGATTGTGCATCTAGACTCAGCCCATCTAATAAGGCAATTCTTGCCTCTTCAAAGTTGCCTAATTCAATATGGCAATTTCCAATTTGCTCTAATACCTCTCTGTCCGCGGTAAAGTATTGTAATCCTTCATTTATTGCATCTAATGCTTTTTGGTATTCTTTCAAGTGAATCAATGCAATGGCGCAATCTCTATAGGCAAATTCAAATTCTTTGTCAATGATATAGGCATATTCAAAAGCCTCGGCGGCTTTCGCCCATTTTTCCAAACAAGAATAGGCATGCCCTAGGTTGGACCAAGCCAAAGCTGAATAAGGTTCTTGATCAATCAGCCATTGGTGGAACTCAATACTTTCTTCGTGCTCTTGACAAATTTCCACAGATAGCCAAAATAAATGTAAGGCTTGTTCATTAGTGTGGTCAGCCTCCAAGGAAAGTTTTAAGCTATCATACATTTTACGAAAATCTGTAATTTCTTGATAGATCATGCCTTTCAACAAATACAGCATTCCAAAGTCCGCTTCTTTTTGTTGATCAATTATTTCATCTATTGTAGAAAGCGCAACATCAAACTTTCTGTTCATTGCCGCCAATTCCGCTTTTCTAAATTTGACCTCCCATTCTGATGGAGCTATAAGGTATGCCCTGTCAATTATTTCTTCTGCTTCTTTTAATTGACCTATGGCCAAAAGTAAAGAAGCTTTTGATAATAAAAATCCGGACTGAAATGGGTATCGATCTATGGCCAAATCAACCAGCGCTGAAGCATGGTCAAATTTGTTTTTTTCCTCGTAAAATTCAATGATAGTTTCGAAATCTTGTTGTTCTAGAAAGCCTATTTGGCCATCTGCAACCATCCGCTCGTATTGCAGCACAATTTCAGGAATGTCATCCTCTTGGTGATTCATTCGTTGTTTCATAGGTGTTAATGTTTCTTAGCTCCAGTAAATAAACGAAAAACTGAAAGTATCCAAAAGGAAGAAATAAAAGAGTTATCCACAATTTTCAGATTTAGGCGAGATAAAGCAAATTTGAGCAAAAACTCTAGTTTTTTTATACCCCCTAGAGGGAGTTCTTTTCATATTTTTATTTGTAATGTGGTGGCCTAGGTGAGCAATTATTCGTATTGAGTGTGGAATCGCAACCCTACAAGCTGGTTTATATTAATTAAATTTTCTTTTCAGGTAAGCCTTAAAAGCTTTTTAGCCACGAATTACCCAAATTTTCACGAATAGTAAACCGTGACGATAAATCGTATTTGATTTGCACTAATGACTTGCGTCGCAAGTACTAACCTGCCTGCCTCCGGCCGAAAAGGCAGGCAGGTTTTCACGAATTCTTATGTGGTGGTTCTTGAGTAAACACGTTCAGATTATTATGTGATGAGAAAAGTCCTAGAAAACTACGATCGCTTCATACTCAACAAATACAATCCCGAGAAAATTAAGGCTCCAGCGAAAATGATTGTCCTGGTCAAAACATCTTGTCCCAATAGTAGAGAAATAGATCCCGCTATGAACGGCTGCAAATAGATATAAGCAGATACCGTTGAGGACTTAAGTTCGGTAAGAGCAAAGGCGTTCAATAAATAAGTAGAGATAGTAACAAAAACTAAAACATAGCCAAATCCTAATCCAACTTGCAGGTTAAAATTATGCCATTGGATTTCCTGAAAGCTTGAAAAGCAAATTGGAAAAACAACAATTGAGGCCATTGTGAATACCCAGGTGACAATGGTGATGGGATTATACTTAGTGACCAAAGGTTTTACAATAACGAGATAGATGCCAAAAGAGATTGCATTAATGACCACATAAATATCTCCGAGCAACATGTTCTCAGGTAAATATTGGCTATTGGTATTCTTCAATATTAATAAGACACCACCTATCGTACCTAAGATAATTCCTAAGATTTTGTACTTGGTTATATTCTCATTCAGTAAAAAATAAGCAGCAATTAAAACAACGAAAGGTGTGCTCAACATGATCAAGGATGCATGAATTGGAGAGGTTAATTCAAGTCCTTTAAAAAAGAAAATTTGGTTCAAAGCAACGCCAAAAATTCCGCAAAGTAATAATCTTGGAAAATCTTTTCGATCAACTTTTTCACGAATAAAAACAGTGTGGATAATCCTGAAAAAGACTAGCCCTGCTAGGACCCTTGCGAAAATAAAGCCTAAGGGAGGTATAAAGCCATCGGCCATAGCCAACTTAGCTATTGAATAATTTCCGCCATAGAAAAATGCAACAGCGAGTAATGCCAAATGAGCCTTTGTAGTTTTCTTCAAGTTATAGGGCTATTATGATTGGCTATTTACAGCGTTCAGCCAGCCATGTTTTTTCCTCCTCATTTAGAGCTGGAGAAAGAACAGCATAAACCTTTTCATGATAATTTTTTAACCACGATTTTTCTTCTTCATTTAACAAATCACTTTCAACCAAATTAAGGTCAATCGGAAACATCGTTAGGGTTTCGAAATTGTAAAAGGTTCCGCTTTTTGATTCATTTTGCACTTTGCATAAAATTAGATTTTCAATCCGAATCCCATAGGCACCTTCTAAATAAAAACCAGGTTCATTGGAGGTGATCATTCCAGGCAAAAAGACTTGTCTGGTTTTGGCATTGTCTTGATAAGAAATTGACTGTGGACCTTCATGAACATTTAGAAAAAACCCAACCCCATGTCCAGTACCATGTCCATAGTCCACACCATGTTTCCAAATCGGTTGACGGGTAAGTAAGTCCAAACTTCTCCCAGGAGTACCCTTAGGAAATATAGCACTATCCAATGCAATGTGGCCTTTGAGTACTGCCGTAAAATGTTTGCGTTGTTCTGCAGTTGTCGGACCCAATGCTACGGTTCGTGTTATATCGGTAGTCCCTTGCGTGTATTGTCCACCGGAATCTAAAAGTAGAATCCCTTCCGGTTTAATCTCTGCACAAGTTTCGGGTTCTGCACGGTAATGTATAATTGCTCCATTCCCCTTGTAACCAACAATGGCTGGAAAACTTTCTCCGAAGTATCCACTTTGCTCTTTTCTAAAAGTTATTAATTTATCCGAGACTTCAACTTCAGACACGGGCCGTTTCTTTATTGTGGTTTCTAGCCATCTAAATAATTTAACCAAAGCAACTCCATCCTTTTTCATCGCAAAGCGCGTATTTTCGATTTCTACTTCATTTTTAATAGCTTTCATTAAAGTGGAAGGTAAATCTGCTTCGTATTTTACTGCCTGAATAGCTTGATAGAGTGGGCCGTTGAGGGTTTTAGGATTAATCCAAACTTTCTGAGCAGATGGAATACTCTTTAAATCTGCCTCAATCTCAGAATAGGGAAGGACATTGATGGATTCTTTTCCCAATGCAGCAATCAAGGCTACATTTAGTTTATCCGCATCAATATAAAGGCTGGTTCTATCTTGATGTACTATAAGGTATGCTATGGTTACTGGATTATTGGGTATATCTCTTCCACGCAAATTCAGTATCCAACTTAGGTCATCTAAAGTTGAAACCATTAAATGATCAACCTCTTTTTCAATCATTAAAGTTCGAATGGCTTGAATTTTTTCCTCACGTGAAAGTCCCACCTGCTCCTTTGTTAATTCTATAACGGATGTGCTAGGTAAACTAGGTCGATCTTTCCAAACGGAATCTATCAAGTCAGTTGAGTATCTGAGCTTAATATCTTTTTTTCCAAAACAAGCTTCCAAATACTCAATTTGGGTTTGAGAAAATTGATATCCATCACAAATAACAGTGGAATCTTTAGGAAGATTTTCCAAAAGCCATTCAATGTGCTCTGCCCTGCGATCATTTCCCAATCGATGCAATTCGAACTCGGAATTGGCCAATTGCTGTTCAGCTTGAATAAAATAGCGAGAATCTGTCCAAAGACCTGCATGATCTTTAGTAACAACTACAGTACCAGCCGATCCAGTAAATCCTGAAAACCAGACTCTTGCTTGCCAATGATCTGCCACATACTCAGATTGATGAGGATCGCTGCTTGGGATGATGATGGCATCTACTGAATGAGCCAAAAGAGCAGATCGAAGTGCGGATATTCGGTCATTTATCTTCATATGTGCCAAATTTAACGCGATTTCTGATTTTTTTTTCATTTGGAATTGTCACAGGAGGTCAAAGAATCAAAAGCGCCTAATCATATATAATATAAATAAAATACGAAGCATTTTTTCAATCAAATATGAATTTTTAGTATGAATAAAAATAAATTTTGTTGTTTTGGCACAGCTTTTGTTAAATGTGTCGATCTTTGCATCAATTTCGATTTTGTTTTGTTTACAAAGGGCGATGAACG
>CALGJW010000315.1 GCA_937930025.1 uncultured Saprospiraceae bacterium
CGCAGCATCAGTAGTTGTATAATTAAAAGCAGTACTTGTTGAAGCAGGATTTGTAAATTTAATCTCCAATAAACTTGGATCATAATTCGCTATCGTAAATGGATTCGTAGCACTTGGTGGATTTATTCCATCATCACCTAGTGTAATCTCTGTTCCATTATAGTAGATTTCATTTCCGTTGGTTGGAAGACTTGTAATTCCAAATTCATCACCTGTCCCTTTCGCTCCGTCTTCGTAATCTGTTCCAGTTAAATCTGAAGTAGCTCCAGTTCCGATTGTATAGAATTCATTCAAGTCTGGATTTGCAATTGTATAAGTGTAGTCATCTGCTTCAGGTGTTTTTTCAATTCCGAAATTAACTTCCGTTTCTAAAGTACCCGCAAGGACTGTAATGCTGGTTTGAATACCATCAACTGTTCCATCGTTTCCAGGACCTGTTCCTTGGAAATCTCCTGTATAAATCCAATCTGCTGGCAGTTGAGCCGCAGGTACAGTAGAACCATTAGTTCCAGGTAATTCAGAAATTAGAACATCATAATCAGCTGGATCTAAATTTAAAAATTCATAACTTCCATCTGCATTGATTGGAAAGTTATCTATTTGAATATTAGTAGCACCATCGTATAAGATTGCATAGAGTTGAGTTGATTCAGGATCATCGATTCCTATTCCATCGACTGTGTTATCCATTAAACCGTTATCATCATTAAAAACATTTCCTGTGATTCCGGCGACGGATGGATTAGCTGGGTTATCACTAAAGTCACTGTCACTAAGCCCATAAAATTTAACATCAGCTTCTCCGTTATTATCAATACGGAAACCATAAACGGCACTACCTCCAGTATCAAATAACTCCGCATCCACTACGGTATAAACCATAGACTGTGCAGGGTAATTGGTTGGTGACAATCCAATATCCCAATCATAAAAATTGGTACCGTTTCCAGAAGAAGTTCCAGCATCATGTCCAAATCTCAACTTTTTAGCAGTTGTGATTGGATTACTATTAGCATCAAGCGGAGTAACCGTAAAGTAAGTATTTCCATTTCTTTCTCCGATTACAACGTAGTCATCATCTTGAATTCCTTTTACAAATAAAACATCAAAGTCATCTCCTCCCGGAAGATTGGATGTTCCATCATAATATAAGAAATTCATTAAGTCGTTACTATCAACGACCTCTAACATAGCCGGTTCCCACAGAGCGGCATTAGACGCTGGAGTAAAAGTCCCATCGCTATAAACACCGACACCAGTTACAGCAGGGGTGAAATTATTATTGGCTATAACAGAACCAAAGCTATTCGGATAAAGAATAGTTGTAGATCCTCCATCATCGATTTTCATTTGAACCAGTCTGGCAGGACCAACTGCAACAGTATTAGTGCCAGTTACTCCTGAAGTTTGAACTACTGTAGATCCATTGTAAATAAATTCTACTTCAGTGATAGGAATGTTGTTTACCCCTATTTCGATATCTAACAGCGTTTGAGCGTTTGTTAGAAACGGGATAAAAGAAAATAGAAAGAAAATCCTCCTAAGGTGCTTTGAATAAATCATTGTATTGAGTTATGTCTATTTGAATAAATTGAGCCAAGTAAGGAGGGATGTATTGGCTCTCTTTCCTGTGGAGGGCAGGACACTATACAATGTTCAATAATTAGTCCAAAATCTGAAAAAAGTAATTTTTTTCAGATTTGTAACAAAGTACATTAAAAAAAATTATAACATTAAAAATAAAAGGCAGTTATAAAATTCTGAGTTAGAATATTCTATCAATTAGCTGTTTAACTTATGTAAGGAATCTACCTAATTAGTGGTATTTTTACGTGACTAATTTCAGCTAAAAAATCAAGAGGTATTTAACGTTTATATTCTCTTATTAAGCACATTATCTTCACAAATGAATAAAATATAACCGAATTATACTGGTTGATAAATTTTGACTTGTTAATAAGATAAATTTACTATGTCACGACTTTTAAAGTAATTTCTCTTACTAGAACCACTTTTTAGCTTCTAAAAATGCAACAGCCCAAGGGCTCACTTTGTCCTTTCTTCCTTCCTTATAGTATGGCCAATTCCAAGCAAAGAAGCTTCTTTCTATATGTGGCATGGTCGCCAAATGTCTACCATCATCGCTGCAGATCATGGCAGCATTATAGTCTGATCCATTCGGATTAGATGGGTATCCCTCATAGCCGTAGGAAGCCACAAGATTATATTGATCCTTTTTCAAAGGGAGAGAAAATTTGCCTTCACCATGCGAAATCCAAACGCCAAGTCTTGAACCTGCCAGATTAGAGAGCATGACAGATTTATTTTCAAGCACCTCTACTGAAGTAAAGGCAGATTCATGTTTATGAGAATTATTATAAGTCATTTTGGATAACTGAGCATGATCAGGATTGATCAGATCCAATTCCAAGAAGAGTTGACATCCATTGCAAATTCCTATAGACAGTGTATCCTTACGAGTAAAAAATTGATCAATGGCGGCTTTTGCGCTGGGATTATATTTTATCGCACCTGCCCAACCTTTTGCAGAACCTAAAACATCAGAATTCGAAAACCCTCCCACTGCGCCCAAAAATTGAACTGCTGATAAATCTTCTCGTCCATTTATTAAGTCGGTCATATGCACATCACGCACTTCGAATCCTGCGCGATAAAGCGAGTTGGCCATCTCACGTTCAGAGTTGGACCCTTTCTCGCGAAGAATGGCTGCAATAGGTTTCCTTGTATTAATATTAATGGCTGGAATAGTTCCGTCAAATTCTTTTGGGAACGAATATTTAAGCGGTTGATTTTTATAATTCTTAAATCTGTCTTCTGCGAGATTATTGGCAGTTTGTTTTTGATCCAATAAAAAGGAGGTTTCATACCAATAGTCCCTATGCGAAGCTACTTCAAAGTTCTGCTTGTATTCTCCTTTGGTGATTTCCAAATTTCCAGAGTTATTGACTTCACCAATTTTTACGAAGTTCACTTTATTGGCATTTAAAAAATCACTTAACTGATCATCCTTGGCTTGCAAAACGATGCCAGCATTTTCCGCAAATAATAATGGAACTAGGTCAGCATCGATATAAGAAAGATCGACTTGAGCGCCCAGGTCGTTGTCAGCAAAACACATTTCTAACAAACAGGTCAATAAGCCTCCAGCGGAAATATCATGCCCAGCAATAACCAATTCCTCTTTAATGGCATTTTGGATCGCATTAAATCCATTTGCAAAAGCTATATCGTCTTTAATGGTTGGAGCACTTTGTCCAATCGCATTTCTAGTTTGAGCAAAAGAAGATCCTCCTAGTTTATGTTGATCATTGGATAAATTGATATAATATATAGAGCCCCCATCTTTTTTGAAAAGCGGTGTGACCACTTTTGTGAAATCATCGCAATGTCCAACTGCTGAAATAATTACAGTTCCTGGAGCTAAAACTGTTTTATCCGGATACTTTTGTGCCATGGACATGGAGTCCTTTCCGGTTGGGACATTGATACCAAGATTGATGGCGAAATCTGAAACAGCTTTTACCGCATCATAGAGTCTTGCATCTTCTCCTTTATTTTTACAAGGCCACATCCAATTGGCTGATAGGGAAACTGACTTTAAATTATCTTTTAATGGGGCAAAAACAAGGTTAGTCAAAGCCTCAGCTATGGCGTTCTTTGCTCCAGCCGCTGGATCAATCAACCCTGCAACAGGCGCATGTCCCAATGAAGTTGCTATGCCATGCGTAGAATCAAAATCCAAAGCCATCACGCCACAATTGTTTAATGGCAATTGCAATGGTCCGACACATTGTTGAATAGCGACTTTTCCTCCGACACATCGATCTACTTTATTTGTCAACCAATCCTTACAGGCAACTGCCTCCAACTTTAATACTTGTTCGATATAATTTGGGATATCAGATTCATTATAGGCCACTTTTTTAAAGGACTTTATAATATGCTCATCCTTCATGATCGTTTTAGGAGAGCTTCCGAAAAAATCCGAGAGATTTAAATCTATAGGATTCGGTGTTCCATCTGTAGATTGAAAAACGAAGCGATGATCACCGGTCACTTGGCCTACCTTATATATAGGAGAGCGCTCCCTTTCCGCAATGCGATTTAATAATCCCAAATCCTTTTCGCCAATGACCAATCCCATTCGTTCTTGAGATTCATTTCCAATGATCTCTTTTGCGGATAAAGTTGGATCACCGATAGGTAGTTTTGACAAACCAATTTCTCCTCCAACCTCTTCCACCAATTCAGAGAGACAATTCAGATGTCCACCTGCCCCATGATCATGAATTGAAACGATTGGGTTCACATCGTTTTCTACTAAAGCACGAATTGTATTCGCCGCCCTTTTTTGCATTTCGGGATTTGATCTTTGCACCGCGTTCAATTCGATCCCTGATTCAAAAGCCCCAGTGTCCGCAGAAGAAACAGCAGCGCCTCCCATACCGATGCGATAATTATCCCCACCAAGAATTACAATTTGATCTCCTTTCTTTGGAGTCTCTTTTTGTGCTTGGCCCAATTTTGCATACCCTATTCCACCGGCTTGCATAATAACTTTATCAAACCCAATGAGGTCTGCACCTTCTTGATGTTCAAATGTCAAAAGCGAACCATTGATAAGTGGTTGTCCGAATTTATTTCCAAAGTCTGAAGCCCCATTAGAAGCTTTGATTAAAATATCGATTGGAGTTTGGTATAACCATTTTCGAGCAGGAAATGCTTTTTCCCAAGGTCGTTCGTCATTCAAGCGAGAATAACTAGTCATGTAAACTGCGGTTCCCGCAGATGGAATAGATCCTTGCCCACCGGCCATACGATCGCGAATCTCACCACCCGAACCGGTGGCTGCTCCATTGAATGGTTCAACCGTTGTAGGAAAGTTATGCGTTTCTGCTTTAACAGATATTACAGCATCGAATTCTTTTACCACATATTTGGATGGCGCATCAGGCTGTTCAGGAGCAAACTGCTCAACTCTTGGTCCTTTTACAAACGCGACGTTATCGCTATAGGCGGATACTATTCCATTCGGATTTTCCTTGGAGGTCTTTTTTATTAATTTAAATAAGGAGGAAGGTTTCTCTTCACCGTCAATAATAAATGTCCCGTTAAATATTTTATGCCTGCAATGTTCCGAGTTAACTTGAGAAAAGCCAAAAACTTCTGAGTCGGTTAATTTTCTCCCAAGACGCACAGCCATGTTTTTCAAATATTCAACTTCTTCTACATTCAGCGAAAGACCTTCCTGTAGATTATAGGCTTGAATATCATCGATATAAAGAATGGGTTGTGGAGCAACTTCGATGTTAAAAATCGCCTGATTCAAACCATTGAATTTCTGACTAACCATAGGATCGAAACTGGCCTCCTGAGTGGCAGTATCAAAAGCCTCAATTCTTTGAATGCCCGAGATACCCATATTTTGGGTAATTTCAACCGCATTGGTGGACCAAGGTGTAATCATGGTGGCTCTAGGGCCAATGAAAACTCCTTCCAACCTTTTCTTATCCAGGTGGGTAGCTCCACCAAAGAGCCAAAGCAATTTTTGAAGATCAGTTTGATTAACAGGCTCGTCAGTCTCTAAAGCGTAAGTTCGATTAGAGGAAGTCTGGAAGAATTGAATCATGCCAACTACTTTGTGATTGTGTGCTGAAATTTCAGCT
>CALGJW010000316.1 GCA_937930025.1 uncultured Saprospiraceae bacterium
TACGGCATAAAGTTATTTCTAATTACTTAGTCTACGCTCTATGAAAATAGGTAGAGTAAAAAAATACTGGTAAATAGGTAGGTAGAAAACTATATGTACCTATTCAGTAATTCCAACTATCGTTTAAATAAAAACACGGAGTTGCGTGAGTTGCCTGGAATGTGACGCGAAGAGCGGCAGTACATTTTTTATTAAAAATGGACCGACCCAAAGGGAGCATGGAAGGGAACGACCCGAAGGGGCACGCCCAAAATATGTATAAAAAAAACCTCGAAGCAAATTAACTTTCGAGGTTTTCTAAATTCTATTTAAATCAAATTAATTCCATCTGAATTTTCGCTTTGGATCGGCAGGATCAATTTTTTCCGGTCCGTTATCAAGATACTTAACCTTGACATTGTTGTCCATACGAACAATCTTTACCTCCGTTCGTCGATTGTATTGATGTTCTTCTTCAGAACAATTCTTATAATTTTTACAATTGTTTCTCAATTGACTTTCGCCATACCCTCTAGCCGAAACTCGATGTGATTGAATTCCACGATCCACTAAATACTGCCTAGCTTCATTGGCTCTATTCTGCGATAAATTTGCATTGTAATTTGTAGTACCTCTAGCATCGGTATGAGAACCCAATTCTATTTCCATTCCTGGAAATTTTTTCATGAGGAAAAGTATATTTTCTAGATCTGATCTAGCATCGTCTCTAATGTAGTACTGATCAAAGTCATAGTAAATGTTTTCTAGTTCTATTACAGTTCCTACGGCGTAGTTTGCCGCTGGATCTACCACCTCGATGGTTCCTAGGACTGCTGGAGTTGGTTCAGGTGATCCAGAAATATTTGGATTCAATGGTACTTTTGCTGTAACCACCCCTCTTTTACCACAATCTAAGTTCATAGAACTTACGTTGTCCATTCCATCGCTAAAGTTTTTCTTTTCTCCTTTAAGTACGAACTCACATCCACAAGGAATACATGGAAAATTAAATTTACCATTCTTGTCAGATTCTACCACGAACTCTTCACCTGAGCATAAATTAATCATTGTAACCTTTGCCGCTCCGATTAAATTACCGTATTTCTTGTTTACAACAGAACCCTCTAATACTAAGCAATTTCCATTATCGGGCATTGGAGTATTATTCGTATTTTCTAAAGGAATAGGAATACATATGTCCAGCATGTTTCTATCTAGGACATTTCCAGTAGTATAAGTTTCTTCTGCTATGGTATATCCATCTTTTTCGGCTACCATTAAATAAGTACGATTTGGCTTTACATTCATTGTAAACCTTCCATCCTTATCGGTTACGAAATTTTTAGGCTTTACTAATTCGTTTGAAATTTTATCTGACTTCATTTTGAGTTTGAAATCATATTCGTTTTCTACGGTAGTAGGAGAAACACTTAAAACAAATTCGTTTTCATTATTCTCGTTGTCCGAACTCATTGCTATTTTCTCAATAACTTTGACCTTAACACCGGGTAAAAATAGTTGTTGGTTAAAAGCTTCGAAAGCACAAACCCTAGCTGTAGCTGTATTATTACGGGCATCAGTCGGAATGATAAAAGAATAAATATCATCTTTTCCTAATCCCCCTTTTCTAGCAGAAGTTAAGTACCCTTCAGTACCGGTAATATTTAAAATATAACCAAAGTCATCTTTGTTCGAATTAAAAGGTGTACCGATATTTTCAGCTTCCGTCCAACGTTCTTTATTCAAATTTTGTGTTTTGAAAATATCCAGTCCTCCAAGGCCGCCCCAACCGTTGGAAGCGAAATACAAAGTTCCATCATCATGAATGAAAGGAAATACTTCATTTCCAGGGGTGTTAATAGTCGGTCCCATGTTTGTTGGTTCAGACCATCTGCCTCCGAGAAATTCCGACTTATATAAATCCATTCCGCCTTGTCCTCCTTTTCTATTTGAAGAAAAGTATAGGGTTCTGCCATCTACAGATAAAGTAGGATGACATTCTTCATATTCGTCTGTAGAAAAAGGTAATTCTTCTGCTGCACTCCACTCTTCTTCGGATTTAGTAGCCGTATAAATTTTCAATTTCATTACTCCATCGGTGCTGTTTCTGCGCTTTCCTTTATTGTAGTTGTTTCTGGTAAAAAATAATTTTTCACCATCCCTGCTAAAAGTTACAGGCCCTTCATGAAACTTGGTATTTATAGTATGAGAGAATTCTTCCAGCTTAGTTATTTCCGCATTGTCTCCAGATTTTTGAGCAAAGAATAAGGACATAAAATTATCATCGATCCAAAGATCTTTGCCAATTATTTTATCTGAATGTGCTACACGTGTTGAAACGAATACAATTCCATCTTCATAATAGGTAGGACTAAAATCAAGTTTTTTGGAGTTGATTAAAACTTCATTCTTGATTATAACTTCAGAGTGATTAAACTCATTAATTCTATTTATAGCTTGTGCAGATAGATATCCTCGCTTATCAGTACCTGAATTATCTACCAGCATTTTATCGTATTCTAGGTAGTACTTTTTCGCTTCTTCATATTTGCGATTACAATGCAAAGCCTGCGCGAAGTGCAGTTTATGGATGGCTTCATCTGAACTTTGAACAACCTGAGAATACCAAAGTTCAGCATTTTCAGTGTCGTGATTTAGTCTATAGCTGTTTGCGATTTTTATTAAGTCGCTATTGCTTAGATTTTCTTTTTCTTGAAAATGAGAAAGAGAAACTTTATATCCAAGATCATTGTAAATCTTATCGGCCGTTTCTACTTGTCTATTATTCGTTTGTTGTGTAACTACATCAACGGGTTGCGCAAATATCTGAGTGCAAAAGGAGCACATCAAAATTACGATTATTGCGATTATAGTGTTTTTCATCTTTATTCTATTTTTAGCAAAAAGGCCTTTCAAAGTCTATTAAAAAAATCTTGGGTTCGTCATACGCTTCCCATTGGTATGAAAACAGTAATCCAAAAGAATTTCGAAAGAACCAGACGTATAATCTCTTATTTCTGATAAGGTAAAATCATAAGCGAATCCTACCCTGATGGCATTATTTACTTGAAGTTGTAAGACTGCATCAATAGATTCACCCGCATTTGAAATTAAATCTCCTCCTGCTCGATAAGTGGCTCCAATCCAAAATTGATCATACAAAATTAGACTAGTATGTATATCAAAATCTAGCGGAGAATTCTTCACGTATTTAATTAGACCTGCAGGTTTAATTCTTAATATATTATTGACTTTAAAAAGCATTCCAGCCATCAGAAAAGCATGTACTTCAGCTTTATTTACTCCCTGAACTCTGAATTGTTTTTCAACAAAGGATAACTCACTTCTTAATAAATGAGGAATAGATAAGCCAACATAATACTTATCTGAATAGAGATATAGCCCCGTTCCGAAATTTGGAATAAACTTGGAAGTGGTGGCGTTATCAGGAATCAAAAGATCTCCGCTTTGAGTGGCATCTGTTTCATCCCATCTAATTCGATAATCACTAATTGAACCTTGCAAACCAATACTCAATTTTGATTTTCCTAGATCAACATGGTAGGCGTACATTAGACTTACTGACCAACTTTCCGTAGGTCCCAATTTATCATGCACGATCCCTAACCCTACCCCTACTCTTTTCTTAGCAAAAGGCATTTGAAAAGTTAAGGATTGAGAAATAGGTGCTCCCTCAAACCCAGTCCATTGATTTCGATAAAGTGCATTCATGCAAGGTACTCCTGTACTTCCAACATAGCCAGGATTGATAGCAGTTTTATTGTGCATAAACTGCGTGTACTGAACATCTTGCTGAGCAATTATGCTTGTACTTAGCAATAATAGGAAGGCAAAAATTTGAATTATTTTAATATTCATTTCGAATTATTTTTTCAATAGTCTAAAATAGAATTAGTCCGTTTTGTCTAGCGCTGAATAAATATGTACCCGTTTACTTTGGTATTTAAACCGTCGTTAACTTGTAATACATAGTAGTATGTTCCTACTGGCAAGTCCTTAGATAAATAAGTTCCACGCCAATCGTTTTCGTAGTTTACATTATGATAAACTTCATCTCCCCATCGATTGTAAATACTCATGATACTTCCTGGGTAATTGTACAAGCAAGGGATCACAAAGGCATCATTCGTTCCATCACCATTCGGAGTGAAAATAGATGGCGGATTACAAGTTTCTCCTCCTTCTACGACGATCGTAATTGTCGCTTCCACACACATGTCATCACAATGAATGTTACACACCTCGTAAGTATACTTCGCAGTCCCGACAAAGGCATCTCTAGGCGTGAAGGTGTAAGTACCATCTTCATTGTCAATCAGCTCTCCGGCCGTTGATTGCGAAATAATATTTATTTCATAATCCCCAGTATTTGGATCATCGTTATCAATAATGCTAAACTCTTCCAATGAGGTATTATATAATATCGTATAGCTATCATCTTCCACGACAGGAGGTTCTTCGGACACCACAATTAAGGTATCTGTAGAATAGTTTTTACAAGAACCATCAGAAAGGGTCCAGATAAACACACTTTCTCCTAAGTCCGGATGCTCAATATTAGTACTAGCATTACTTGGACTAGCGATCGTTGCACCAGAGAGTGTTGTCCAAACTCCAGTTCCTATGGAAGGATTAATTGCCGTGATAATCAAATCATCTTCTTCACAGGCATATAAATATTCACTAGTAATTAATGCTTGTTCATTCGGACCTTGTGTTACCGTTACAATAACATCATCCGTTGCATATTCTGCACAAACGCCGCTCGACAATGACCAGGTGAATAGGTATTGATTTCCAGGCGTCATTCCTTCGATCATAGTATTCGGTGAAGTTGGATCCAAGATCACAACTCCCATACTGGCTTGAGCTAAAGTTTGCGTCCATTCACCATCTGCTTGAGTAGGCACTAAGGCATCTAATTGTGGAGTTTGATCACCACATAAATCGATGTCAGTTCCTGCAAAGGCTACATCAACAGGAAGTTGAGAAAGCGTAATGATCACTGTGTCTTGATCGTAATTCGTACAAGCTCCATTTGTCAAGGACCATACGAAAATATTATCTCCTACAATTAAATCATTCACTTCCGAATCTGTTTGTCCAGGATTGGCTATGGATGCTCCGGTAAGTGAAATCCATTCTCCAGATCCCACAGTTGGCGTTTCAGCATCCAAGTTGATAGTTGTCACCGCACAAACATCTTGATCATCTCCAGCATCTGCAAGATTTGCAGGCACTTCATCAATAATTATTTCAGTAGTAACTGAGGCCGCAGCTTTACAACCACCAACTGTCATGACTACATAATATTCACCTGAATTAGTTGCACTTAAACCCGTTAGATCAATAAATGGATCAGTCGTCGTTCCAAGAAAAATATTTCCAAAACTACTGTACCAATCAAAGCTCACAGTTGTTCCTGGAGGAACGTTTATTTGACTTGAAACAGAAATCGTAACAGCTGTCCCTTCACACACCGGTCCATTACTCACAATCGTTGGAGCTGTAGGTGCTTGTTGTACGAATACAAAGGTTGGATCTGTAATTACGCTAGCACATCCGTTTAGCGTTATCTCCACGAAATAGTCACCCATTTCAAGCAAGGAGATATCGTTTAAGGATGGCGAAGGTAAATCAGATGTAAATCCATTTGGACCAAACCATTGGTAGGTAGCTCCTGGGATAAAATCTGTACTCAACTGAACTAAGTCTCCCTCACAGGCTGGTAATGCTTGTGAAGTTGTATTTGTCGTAGGAGGCGCCGTAAGCTGACTAAACACCTCTACATTTTCACTATTCGATAAGAATGAACTACATCCATCCAACTCGATCGAAACAGAATAGATCCCAGAGTTACTTCCACCCACTGAACCAATAATTAAACTAGGTCCATTAGAAGTGGTCAATAAATTTGGTCCAGTTCCATCATCGAAATACCAATTATATACTACCTGGTTTTGTCCAGAGTATGGAGTTGCATTCAATGTCAAAGTAGCATCTTCACAAAGGAAGTTGTCACTTATAATTAACTCCGGTGTGTCTGGCGTTGCATTTAGATCAACGATGACAGTTTCATTGGTAGAGAAACAACCGTTTTCAGAAGTTAAATACAAGGTATAGTTTCCTGCTTGATCAGCATTTAATGCTGGTAAGGTCGCCATAAAGTCACCACTTGAATTGGTTGTTGAAGTGAATAAAAATCCGTTTGGACCTTCCCAAGTATAAGTGATCTCCCCAGAGACATTCACGCTATTATTTGCGGAAAGTATTACCTCTGTTCCTTCACAATAAGTTCCGTCTCCTGTTATATTTTCAATAACTGGTGCGGCGTACACTTCAACTTGTGTCATTACTTCTACGGAAGCACATCCTTCTTTTTCTGCTGTCAGATAGAATTCATGTATTCCACTTTCCAGATTATTAATCACAGGATTTTGTTCCAAGTAAACAATAGTATCTACTGGTGTGGCCCCTGTATCATAATAGACCCACTTGTAATTTTCTCCATTTGTAGCATTCGCAATAAGCTTGACAGGTTCGCCTTCACAGACAGGTCCTTCATTAGAAGCTACTGCTACAGGGATTTCATTGATACTAACACTTACATCATCTGATAAGGTAACACATCCATTGGCGTCAGTGACTTGAACGCTCCACATACCAGCTAGATATGCTTGACTAGTAATTGCCAAACTTGTTGAATTTGTATTGGTCGTCAAACCAGGAATCAATAAGGTAGCTGGACTTGAACCTAATGGCCCGATCCATTCAAATAGTTGTCCTGTTGCGGAGGTTGTTAAAATTAAATTTTCACCTTCACAAATTGAATTGGCCACCATGGTTGCCGGTGTTGGTTGATCTAATAATTCATCAACAAGTACCGCCTCCGAGTGGATACATCCAGTTGAGTTTTGAATTTCTACTGAGTAAGATCCATTGAATGATGCATCAACATTATTTATAACCGGATTTTCCAAGTTGGAACTAAATCCATTTGGTCCAGTCCATTGGTAAGTTAAGTTCCCTGTGTTTGGACTATTGGCAAATAATTCTAATGAACCTCCATCACAAGGATCAGAAGTAAGGAAACTTGGAGAAACACTTGGCGTCTCTAAAGCTACGACTTCATAAACCTGTGAAGTTAATTCACAATTATCCACTTGAATTGTCACGGAGTAATTTCCATTATGCGTAGCCGCATCAACCGGCGTAATCACAATAGTATTTGTATTCGTTCCAGACACTGAAACATTAGAAGGAATATTCCAAGTATAGGTAACTGAACTCCCAGTGTAGGCATCTACACTTAAAGTAATTACTTCTCCTTCACAAGCTGGTCCTGA
>CALGJW010000317.1 GCA_937930025.1 uncultured Saprospiraceae bacterium
GTCGACAATGTTAGTTTTAAAATAAGAAAAGGAGAAACACTAGGACTGGTTGGAGAATCGGGTTCGGGAAAAACTACCTTAAGTCGTGCTATTTTAAGGCTTGCTCCTATTAGAGAAGGAAAAATAATATTCGAAGGACAGGATATTCTCACATTCGATAGTCAGCAACTCAGAAACTGGAGAAAAGGCTATCAAATTATTTTTCAGGATCCAGCGGCGGCATTAAACCCTAGAATGACAGTTGGACGAGCCATTAAGGAGCCGATGACTGTTCATGGCATATTTTCAAACGATTTAGAAAGAATAGAGCAAACACATCAATTGTTGAAAAAAGTTGGTTTAAACGCAGAACATTACGATCGATATCCACACGAATTTTCTGGAGGACAAAAACAGCGAATTTGTATAGCTCGAGCCCTCGCGCTTCAACCTCGATTCTTAATTTGTGATGAATCCGTATCTGCCCTAGATGTCTCAGTTCAGGCTCAGGTTTTAAATTTATTGTTGGATTTACAAGAAGAGCTAAATTTGACCTACATATTTATAAGCCACGATTTAAGTGTAGTTCAGATGATGAGCGATAGAATCCTTGTGATGAACAAGGGAAAAATAGTGGAATCTGGATATCCTGAGGATATTTATCAAAATCCTCAGCAAAAATACACGCAGGAATTAATCAATGCCATTCCAAAAGGCATTAAATGAGGCATTTATCGCAGTTTCCAAGAAATGTCTTCTCTCCGTCGCCTAAATAGCTAAATTTTGATTGATCATTTAGATTTTTGTTTAACTTTACTATTCTGATGTTCGGTCAGTCAACAGGGCAGATCAACTCATTTCGATGGACAATACCAATTGTCCACATTTAACCAAAACACATTGCTTATGTATTCAAAATTACTCTTAATCGCATCAGTATTGCTTATTGCAATAAGTGTTGATGCTCAATCAAAATTAACTAAAGCTGAGGGTTGGAATAAACCAATGACCATGCTTAAAACTACAGATGCTGAAACCGGGTTGCCGCTGAATGGGTATAGTTTAGCCAACGACTTTGAGATTCAAAAATCTGGAGACGCTGAAACCGCTATTGGGGAGACTACTTATGATCTTCAAACGAATTCCGCAACACAAAGCAGAATTGTTGCTCATGCTAATGGAGAGCTTTCTGCGGTATTTACTTATTCTAATTCTGGTGATCTGGGGTCTGCTGATCGTGGAACTGGATATAATCACTTCGATGGAACTGAGTGGGGGCTTAAGCCAGATCTACGCTTGGAATCTGTAAGATGCGGATGGCCTTCAATTTCTATTGACGCAGCCGGAAATGAAACTGTGATAGCTCACGCTAACGGAACACCAAATGCTATTAGTACTATGTACAAAGCGGCAGGAGGTACTTGGGAAGAATTCAATAACGCTCCGGTTGAAGGAGCTGTTTGGCCTAAGTCTGCTTCAAATGCAAATACAGTTCACCTTGTAATGTTGAGTGAACCTGTTGCCTTTGGGGGAACAGCGGTGAACGGCATTGATGGTTATCCTTTATATTATAGATCTTCTGACGGTGGAAAGACTTTTGATATTTCCGCAATGGCGCTACCTGGTTTAGATTCTATGTTTTATTCTGCTATTGGTGGTGATGGCTATAATATCGCTGTAAACGGAGACAACGTTGCTATTGCAATGTTTGAAAGCTGGGGTGATATGGCCGTTTGGAAATCTGAGGACAATGGTGCCACATGGACTAAAACAATTGCGCTTGATTTTCCTTTAGATGGTTATGTAACTGATGAATTTTACACTTTTGATGATGTAGTATCTCCAGATTTTGATACGCTTGTCTATCCAGATTCATTAGCAATTCAGACTAATGATGGCTCTGGAGCAGTAGTTATTGATGACAATGGAATGGTGCATTTAACTGCCGGTTTTATGTTTGTTTTAGATGATGCTGCAGCCGGAGCAGATGGAAATACAAACTTCTATCCTGGTCAATCAGGAATGTGGTATTGGAATGAATCCCTGGGAGCAGATGGAGCCATAACTATGGACGCTGTTACTGACGTTGTTTTAGATCTTAATGGAAATGATACAATAGAGGTTGATGCAACAATGATAGGTACTTATTTCCAATCATTAACATCGTATCCAACCATGGGAATTAATGGTGACGGCGAAGTGGTAGTTGGGTTTTCTTCTATTGTAGAAGGTGTTACAGATTATACAACTGGTAACTATTTTAGACATGTATATGTCACCAAAACAGGTGATGGAGGAGCGACATGGGCGGATCCAGTTGATATGCTTGATTCAAGAATCACCGATCCTGCTTTTAACGAAATTTCAGAGTGTATCATGCCTTCAATTACAAGCAATTCTGTAGACGGATACATGCACCTAGTATACCAAAGAGATTTTACACCTGGATTGGCTGTAAACGGTGATATGCACGCATTTGGAGCGAATTCAATTATCCATGTACCAATTCCTGATGATTTCAACTTTATTTCAAGTACGGATGAATTAGAAACTGTTAGTGGAGTAAATGTTTATCCAAATCCAACATCGGGATCAATGACTTTGAATTTTGAATTAGTTGAAAAGGAGAACGTTACGATTACACTTAACTCAATGTTAGGTCAAAGAGTTCAAGTGCTTCAAGAAGGAGTTACTGTCTCTGGTCTTTACAACAGAACTTTCCAATTGGCTAATCTTACTCCAGGGCTTTATTTCCTTGAGGTTAGAACGGGTAATGGACAAGTTTCAACTCAAAAAGTAATGGTTCAATAATTAGACGATAAGTCAAGTTATAACTGTTAAAAATATAGGGGAGGGCCATAATTTGGTCTTCCCCTTCGTTTTTTAACCAAGTACCCCAAACGATCAAATGTTAAAGTAGGCTTTGGCCAGCAACTTTTCCTATATTTGAGTGTCATTGGTTAAATACCTCTAGTCAAATGAAAAACAATAAAGCAAAAATTCTTATCACTTTTCTATTTGTCTCAAGCGCAGCCGCATTTATCTATCTCAACACTTGTGGTTTGCAAATGGCCGCGTCGGCTGAACTTTTGGAAACCGGATCTGAAATGTTGCCTTCTTCTGGCTCGTTATCTGACATTAGAATTGTGGAATTTCTAGTTGAAGCTGTGGTAAATGTTTTTACCATTAGATAAGAAGTCCATTCTTCGGTTGTTATAAATAATCATTCATTTTTGTATTGGGCAGTCCCTTCGGTCGGGCTTTCCGCTATATCCGATAGAGATCGGATCCACTTCTATCCCTACTGCGCTCCGCAAGGACTAAAAGGGCATTATGGTGGTCTGAAACGCCCGGTTCCCTAAGTCACCCCATGACTTAAGATAGGTAGTGAATAATTGAGATTTGAAAACGGCTGAATTTCAGGAAGGCAATGTTCTTTCACAAGTATCGGCTATTATTTTCGTTCTCAATTCTATGCTTCCTTTACTCGGGAAGCAGGAAAAACAGCAAAATGACAGTCTGAAACGCCCGG
>CALGJW010000318.1 GCA_937930025.1 uncultured Saprospiraceae bacterium
AACGCTTGTTATACGCACTCTTGGTGTGGGCGAGTACATCGGCGATTGCTTTTGGGCAGTCGGCCAGTTTATTGGACTCCCCCGTGACTTTGAATATCGATAATCAATCGATACTCAAAGTACTAGAATCCATCGAAGAGCAAACGGTCTGTTCTTTTTATTATAATCCACAAGATTTAGATTATGATAAAAAATACAACTTTTCCAATGAGGAATTGAAGATAGCTGCAGTTTTGGAAAAACTTTTTCCCAACGAATCTATCAAAATAAAAACGAAAGGCACTCGAATTATTTTGGTAAAAAACAGAGCTAAAATTATTCCACCTATAGCTGAAGAGAAGTTCACATTGAGTGGATACATTATGGATGCGGAAAGCAATGAAACCTTGATAGGTGCTACGGTCTATTGTCCCGAATTGCAGATTGGCACTTCTTCGAATGAATATGGATTTTATAGTCTGACGATGCCTGCGGGGACATATGAATTAACTTTTGCCTATATCGGTTATGCTTCAAAAGTTGAAAACTTTGGCATGACTGCCAACCGAGAATATTCCGCATTGTTAAGCTCTGGAGTAAAATTGGCGGAGGTCGAAGTGGTGGCCGAAGATCAGCGCAAGCGGCATGGGGAAACACAGATGAGCAATAAGATCTCTATGGAGAAAGTAAAATCGATGCCCGCTTTGATGGGGGAGAGAGATGTCTTGAAAGTGATACAATTGATGCCCGGCGTGCAGTCTGGTTCGGAAGGCACTTCGGGGCTTTATGTTCGAGGCGGAGGTCCTGATCAAAACTTAATGCTATTGGATGGCGTGCCGGTGTACAACAGTAATCACCTATTCGGTTTTGTCAGTGTATTTAATGGTGATGCCATTAAGAGCGTTGAACTCATCAAAGGCGGGTTTCCTGCGAGACATGGTGGACGACTTTCGTCAATTGTTGATGTGCGCATGAAAGAAGGCAACATGAAGAAAATCCAAGGGGATGTCACAATAGGACTTATCTCCGGAAGATTTAATATCGAAGGACCTATTGTTAAGGATAAAACGTCTTTTAGTTTTTCAGGACGCAGAACTTGGTTTGATCTCTTGTCGACGCCCGGCCAAAAGTTGGCCAATAAGAACAAAACTCCTGGTGAATCAAAAAATACTATGAAATACAACTTGTATGATTTGAATGCCAAGGTTAATCACAAATTTTCTAACAAAAGTCGACTTTACCTCAGTTCGTATTTAGGCAATGACAAACTTTCATTGGCGGGCATAGAGCCAGGCCGCCAAGAGAATGGTTCCTTGGATTGGGGAAATAAATTACTAACCGCTAGATGGAATTATCAGTTTAGTCCAAAGTTATTCAGTAATACCACTGTGTATTCAAGTACATATGCTTTTAATTTTCAAAATGAACAGAAAGAATTGGTGGGAACTCCAGATGAAATCAGTGATTTGTTTACTACCAATTCTAAAATCCAAGACTATGGGGCCAAATTTGATGTTAGTTACATACCACATACCAATCATTATATTCGAGCTGGTGTAAAATATGGCATTTATGAATTTACACCGACCACTTCCTTTCAGCAGCTCAAAGATGGCCAGAATCCTGTGGAGTCGGTTAGAAGCGAAAGTCCAAAAATTTCAGGAAATGAACTAAGTGCCTACATTGAAGATGATATGATCATCACGAAGCGAATTAAAATAAATGCAGGCGTTCATGTCGCCAATTTTTCTGTACAGAATTCGAATTATACTTCTATTCAGCCCAGAGCTTCGCTCAGCTTTTTAATTGATAAAAATTCTTCCCTAAAATTTTCGGCAACCAAGATGACCCAATTCTTGCATCTGTTGGCTAGCCCAGGCTTGGGCCTACCCACAGATCTATGGGTGTCCAGTACCGACAAGGTCAAACCTGAAAATTCTTGGCAGTATGGAATTGGATATACGCGAAGTTTAGGAAATGGCTATGAGTTGACCCTCGAAGGCTTTTACAAAAAGATGGATAATTTGTTGGCCTACAAATCCGGGTATAATATTTTTTCCAATAGCAAAGAATGGGAAAATAAAGTCGATGTAGGGGAAGGGACAAGCTTTGGAGGGGAATTGCTACTGGAGAAAACTAGCGGAAAAACCACCGGTTGGATAGGCTATACGCTTTCAAAGTCTTCGAGAACATTTCCAGACATCAATTTTGGAAAAGCCTTTCCTTACAAGTATGATAGAAGACATGATATCGGTATGGCCATCATTCATAAAAAAAGCGACAGAATGGACTTCGGCTTAGTGTGGGTCTATGGCACTGGAAATACTTTTACTTTGGGCACGACCAACTATCTCGCTCTTGGTATTGACAACGGAGCAGAAAATCCTAATGGGGCTTTTGGAAGCCTTGGTACCACGAACCACATAGAACAGAGAAATAATCAAAGAATGCCGGCTTATCACAGATTGGACCTTTCTGTGAATTTGCACAAAGAGAAAAAAAGAGGCACCCGAACCTGGAGTTACGGCATTTACAATGCGTATGCGCGTCAAAATCCTTTTGTGGTCATCGCTACTTTTACACAGGAAGGAGTCCCTGCTTTAAAACAGCAGAGCTTGTTACCCATCCTTCCTTATTTTGCCTATTCCTTTAAATTTTAGCCTTTATAATTATGAAATATTCTATTTATTTATTTGTCGCGATGTGTTTGATTGTTGGTTGCACCAAGGAGCTGCCATTTCCAGATGCAGAAAATGATGATTTTGTCGTAGTGAATGGCTTGCTCAATCCTGAGTCTAGTCCACAGGTTCATCTTAGTCAAAGTTGCCATCTTTCTGATATAAATTGCACTCAGAAAGTGTTGACAGATGCTCAAGTATTTTTGAAAGATGAGGCAGGTAACCTTTTGACTGAACTAGTTCATACATCCAATGGATTCTATTCATCAAATGATATTGAAATTGAAAACAATAAAAAATACAGCATCGATGCGAGTAGAACTGGAATGGAGACGATTAGTGCAAAAGCCAATGTTCCAAAAGCGTTCAATAGCACTCTGCTGAGCATTGATGAAAAAGAGTATAATGACTACGTTTGTCGCACTTTTACAATAGAAATCGAAGACAATCCTGACGAGTCAAATTATTATTTGATTAACGGATGGGTAGATATTCTAAATGGACAGCATGACGAGGGTGCAATAGAAGAAGTCAACGGATATATATTGCCGCATTTTGGTTTTCTGTCAAGGGATTTAAATGCAGAAAATACCGCAATGGTATCAACTTTTGATGTAATGCAATATCCATTGGAATTTGTTTTTTTGAAAGACGAAAATTTTAATGGAGAGACCTATACATTGGAATTTGGATTACATGATAGGGATTTGTTTAACGAACGAGATTATGAATTAGAAGCCCATATCAATGTCAAATCTGTGAGTAAAGAATTGTATGAATATTATAAATCAGTCACATTGTACAAGTTGACTTCTGCAAACATATTATCCGAGCCCATTCAAATATTGTCTAATATTGAAAATGGAATTGGAATTTTTGGCGGATATACAGAACAACAATTTGTCATTGATTTGCCAAAAACAGAATTTTATTTTAATACCGATTTTTCGGTTGAAAATGAGGGCTGTGCGGCACCTTGCACCATAAAGTTTTTTGGTGACCTGGGGGATAATGTCGACTTCCTCTGGTCATTTGGAGATGGAACAACTTCCACGGAAAAAAATCCTGAACATGTATATTCAACCTCCGGTACTTATAATGTGACCTTGACTGTATTTTTTGGTATTGACAATATTACAACCAATAGGGAT
>CALGJW010000319.1 GCA_937930025.1 uncultured Saprospiraceae bacterium
CATGAGCGTGCACATTGTTGACAGTAAATACAAACACCGCGATCTTTATTAATTCTTTTTGTCAAAATCGATAAACGAGAAGGGATAACTGGAATTCCTAATTTCCTAGCAGCTTTGATGTAAACCAATTCATGTAATCGAGGTTTTGGAGGCGGCAGGAAAAAACCATCCGGATCATTAGGCAATCTTTCTTTGGAGCCAAAAACACCAATGAGCTTATCCACTTTGTCATAATAAGGCTTGACATCTTCATAACCAATCGGCCAATCATCTCCACGTCCATCGTGACTTCTTGCTTTGAAATCTTTGGGGCCAAATCTCAGCGATATTCTCCCCCAGTGATTGGTACGTCCACCCAACATTCGAGATCGAAACCACTTGAATTCTGTACCCTCAGTCGTAGTATAAGGCTCGCCATCTATATCCCAGCCACCATATGCCATATCGTATTCCCCAAAATCTCTTTTGGAACTAGATCCACGACGAGGTGAATCATAAGGCCATTTCCATTGGGTTTGAGTTACTGGATCTTTGGGATCGAAATAAGGACCGGCTTCTACGATTGCAATGTTCAATCCCGCATCAGCAAGTACTTTAGCGGACATTCCTCCACCTGCACCTGACCCCACGATGATCGCATCATAGACTTTTGCTTGCTCAATTATCTGCATGTTTAGTTTCGTTTTGCTATAGTTATTTAGTATTGAGGCAGAAGATAGGGAAAATTTATTAATTCAAATTTATTACTCGAGGTGAAACCCTCTTTTGCTTAGCAAATTCACTCCTAAATTTGAATGGCGGAGGCTTATCAATAGTGAATCGAGTTTATTAAAAAAAGCGAATATCAAACTCAATTGACATTCGCTTTTATAGTGTTATCATTTAATATTGCAAAAAGATACTACTCAGGATGTACATGAAATTCAACAGTTTCCACTACTTCTCCTTCTCCAGCATCGTGACCCCATACCTTGGCTTCCAATATCCAATCTGTGTGCCCCATCACTCCATTATCATTTGACAACATCAACATATCTTGATATTCTAATTTACCATCCGTTTCGTGTACATGTGCTACATCTGGCTTGTTATAAATTTCTGTATTATCATCTTTATTGTAGATACGTACTTTTACATGATGAACGGCTTCTCCAGTATGACTTTCAAAATCAATGCTAATTTCTAATGCATCATTTACATGCTTGTCGTCTGTATTCGGCGTATGAATATGTGCATGATAATCAAAGTCAGTAGCCTCATCAGCATCATCGTCTTTATCACATGCAGTCATCAAAAAAGAAAGAGAAAAAATCATTGTTAGAAAAAATATATTTTTCATTTTTTTGTAATTTAATTGTTAAAACAAATAGGAAACATGGCAGACAATTCGGCCTTTTGCCTTCACTTCACTATCTGAATATTTATCAGCAAGTGGAATCGCATAAGAAAAGCCGGTTAGCCATTTTTCAGTTTTAATATTGACGGAAGAAGAAAGGAATAGCCCATTTCCTCCAGTTCCTGGAACTGTGTTGTTATTTGTGTATTTGTCTTTTGTAATTTTTTCGAAGTTCAAGCCCAAATTTGGGATCAACTTCAATTGTTTTAATGGTAATTCTCTAAATAAGGTTAATTGACTGGTCAATTGGTTTCCGTAGCGATAACCTGTTTCGGTAGCCGAATTGATTTGATAATTGGCGCTTAAAACAACCCCATTTTTTCCGTTGCTTAAGACCGAATTCAATTGAAAAATATAACCCAGGGCACCTCTACCGATGTTGAAATTTTCAGGCAAATTCCTATCATGAATGGAACTATCAAATTTTCCAGTCGGTATACTCAAACCAGTACCCGCTTCTACATAAAGCATGGCATTCTCACCGACTTTTAAATTGTTCAATAACACATAGTTTACGTTAAATCGACAATCTGCCATACCTCTTTCAATTTGATTTTCATCATGGGTAGTACGGCTATTTTTTCCAAATGGTAATGACGCCATCGCTTTCCATCGGTTGTTTTTTCCCAATGAATACCGAATGGTTAAATCGATTTGTTCAAAACGATCTTTTACGGAATAATCGTGTTCAAAATTGGAAGTGAAACTTGACTGAAAGTAACCCATTCTAATAAAGTTACTTCTGAAATTTGTCAACAATCCAATACCCATATTATTTGCACCAGCTCCACAAACATCACATGCATTTGCGGACATAATACCTAGCACGAAACAACTGAACACGATAAAAACTAACTTTTTTATCATCTTAAGTTGATTGAATAAACAAAAAATACGTTGGCCTATTTTTTAAGCCAATTCATAAATTTTTGCAGTCAATCGAGGTGGTTGGAAAATTTCTTTTAGATAGGAAAATGAATAGTTATTTATAAAATACTGATCATTTTTATTTAGGTGTTCCGAAAAATCATTGTTAACTGATTTACTTTTTGAAATTGGTAGTAAATCGATGGAAGATTCCTTCTCTTTTGCTTGATTTGGAATACGTTCCTCTTGCGCTTGATTTTCAATTAGTGATTTTTTTAGATAGCACGTACCGCCACATTTTGTTTCAGGTTTGTTCAAATTCACACAAAAATTATTGACAATAAAGTCTTTATTTATGTGAAATTGAGCATAAGTAATCAGTTCTTTACAGGCACCCGAAAGAATAATTAAAGACAGTAATATTGCTACTACTTTTTTCACAACACAAAGATATTTATTTCTTTCTTTTTGACTGTTAATTTCTAAACATAAAAGAACACTTGACATCTGTATGACATTCAAGTGTTCAATCAAAATTATGGTGCAATTATAACACGCTCTCGAATTTTAGACAATGTGACTTTTAAAATCCTTCGGTCAGTTTCACTATTTGTTTTTAAGTTGCTCCGAACATAAGGATTCTATTTATGCAAAAATATTATTACTTTTAAAGGTCTTCATATTCCAAATTTTAAATAACCTATAGCCAAATCAATGAGAACCACTTACCAAACTACCAACGGAACCGGATTAGATAGAAGCAGCCTACCTATGCGATTGTGGGAAAAAGCAAAGAAGTATGGGATCTGGAATCCTGCTGATATTGATTTCACTCAAGACAAACTGGATTTTAAAAAACTAACTGAAGTAGAATCGAAGTTTTTAATGCAAGCGATTTCTCAATTTCAAGCTGGTGAAGAAGCCGTAACACTAGATTTATTGCCGTTGATTATGGCCGTTGCAAAAGAAGGACGGCTTGAAGAGGAAATCTTTTTAACTAGTTTCCTTTGGGAAGAAGCAAAGCATGTTGATGGTTTTAATCGCTGGATTAATGAGGTGTCTTCTTATGCGGGCACTTCGCATGAATCACTTCACGTCCCTTCCTACAATTTAATTTTCAATGAATTATTGCCAAAAGCCTTAAATGCGGTAAAGGAGGACCCAAGTCCCATCAATCAAGTACGTGCATCTACTACTTATAACATGATCGTAGAAGGAGTGTTGGCAGAAACTGGTTATTATGGCATTTACAAAGTACTGGATTCTCACAATATATTTCCAGGATTACGCGAGTTTATTGGCAAACTCAAACAAGACGAATCGCGACATATTGCTTATGGCATCTACCTCATTTCAAGATTGGTAGCCGAAAATGGTGAAGAAGTCTGGGAAGCCTTTCAAGATCAAATGAATCAATTGTTGATGCCTGCCATGCAAGTAGTAATTGAATCGTATAGCGAATATGAAGTCGTCCCTTTCGGTATCGATGTCGATGATTTGAATCAGTATGCAATGGGGCAATTTCAGAAGCGATTGGCTAGAGTTGAAAAGGCTCGTAATCAGAATTTGGCGGAGATTGATGCTGATTTGTTGGCTTTGGAGTGATGGCTTGAGAACGTGTGGTGTTTGTAGTTGTGTGTCTGTGTTTGTGTGTGGGCAATGAAGCGGCTGCTTTGCAGCCGGTGGTCGGCGGATAAATCACGCCGCTACGGAAATACTCAATATATATAATGATTTTTCGAAATTATTAGAATTCCCAACAAATAACAACACATTTTCAAGTATTTAACCTACATGATCTTTACTGAT
>CALGJW010000320.1 GCA_937930025.1 uncultured Saprospiraceae bacterium
TCATCTCGACCATAAAGGTTGACTCTCCCGAGGATAAATTATCGGAGGCTCCCACCCTGGTAAAGACTTTGTCGATGTAACCTAAGGTCGCCTTTTCTGCGGGAACAAATGAGCCCATTTGTGCCATTAGGCAAATCAATGCCGTCTGTCTTAGCACTGCAGATTTACCAGCCATGTTTGGACCCGTGATGATGATCACTTGTTGATCTTCATTGTTTAGGTATACATCGTTGGGGACAAAAGATTCTCCAATTTCTAAATGCTGTTCTATCACCGGGTGTCTTCCAGCTTTTATATCTATCGCGAACCCATCATTTAATTCCGGACGGCAATAATTCTGCTTATGTGCTACTGTTGCAAAACTTAACAAGCAATCCATTTTTGCCAGCAAACTAGCGTTAGATTGAATGGCGGAAACGTATTCTAAAATGGATTGAACCAATTTTGCAAAGAGTTCAGATTCGAGTAATTGAATTTTTTCTTCGGCTCCTAAAATTTTTGCCTCTAAGACTTTTAGCTCTTCGGTAATGTACCGTTCCGCATTTGTCAAGGTCTGCTTGCGTATCCAATTTTCTGGAATAAGATCTCGGTCCTTATACTTGTTCGTTACCTCTAGATAGTAACCAAAGACATTATTGAACCCAATCTTTAGGTTCGTAATTCCTGTAGCCTCTGATTCTCTAGCTTGTATATCCGCTAGAAGTTCTTTACTGTTTTTAATGATATGTCGATACTCATCCAGAGATTCAGAAACACCTTGATTAATTACTTGGCCCTTAGAAATCAGCACTGGTGGTTCCTCCACTAATTGATGCTCTATCTGTTCACGCAAAGGTCCACAGGGATCTATACCTTTACCAATGAGCACCAAATCTTTTTGTTCGGATTCTTCGAGTAATACTTTAATGGGTTCAAGTGCCTCCAGTGATCTTCTCAATTGACGAACTTCTCTTGGGTTTATCTTTCCCAATGGCACCTTAGAAATCAACCGTTCTAAATCTCCAATAGCCGCTAGATGAGTTGATATTTCACTCCGCAAACCAGCCTCATTTAAAAAATGTTCAACCACACTATGTCTCGCCTGAATATGGCTGATTGTTTTAAGAGGTAGGACTATCCATTTACGCAAAAGCCTTCCTCCCATTGGAGAAACAGTTTGGTCTAAAATATCCAACAGCGTGATTCCCCCGGGTTGCTGAGCATGAACCAATTCTAAATTTCGAATAGTAAATCGATCTAACCAAACATAATGGTCTCTTTCCAATCGGCTAACCTTTCGGATATGTCCAAGGTTATGGTTTTCGGTGGTCGACAAATAATGTAAAATACTACCCGCTGCGATTTGAGCCATTTCCATTTCTTCAATCCCAAATCCTTTTAGGTTCTGCGTATTAAAATGGTTGAGTAATTTTTCACGAGTATAATCATAGGTACAAACCCATTCTTCTAACTGATAGGTATAGTGATCAACCCCGAATTGTTTTTGAAATTCAGCTTTACAGGATTTCGCATAAATAATCTCTGAAGGATTTAAACTTTGGATGAGTTTATTTAGGTAATTGGAATCCCCTTGGCTTACTAAAAATTCTCCTGTCGAAATATCTAAGAATGCTATTCCTATTGGTCCTTTAGAAGGAATGTGAATAGCCGCGAGGAAATTATTCCTTTTAGCATCAAGCAGCTGATCATCCGTAGCGATCCCTGGCGTGATTACCTCTGTCACCCCTCGTTTAACGATTTTCTTTTCCTTACTTGGCCTTTCCAATTGTTCACAAATGGCCACTCGATACCCAGCTCTAACTAATCTAGGCATATAGGTAGCCAGCGAATGGTAGGGAAAACCAGCCAATTCGATTTGAGACCCTCCGTTGTTCCTGGCAGTCAGTGTAATAGAGAGTGCTTTGGCAGTTTTTACTGCATCTTCCCCAAAGGTCTCATAAAAATCACCTACCCTAAATAACAAAATGGCTTCAGGATGCTGCTGTTTTAGTTGAAAATACTGAGCCATTAGCGGGGTGACCTTACCGCTCTTTTGGCTCGTGGAAGACTTTTTTGCCAAGACGAATGTGTTATTTTGGTGAAAAGTTAAAGATAAGGCTTTCAAACAGGGAGATATCACAAATTTGCCATTCTTTTTCCACAGATTAGGCTGTTTTATTGCCTAGCTAAATTTATCTTTGCCTCAACCATTGAATAACTTAATAAATAAGAAAATGATAGCCAAACTTGCTAATCTATCAGAAACTGAGGTAAATGTACTGATTGACGCCATTCCTTTAATCACTGTATTAATTGCGGGTGCTGATGGTGAAATAGACCCTACTGAGACTGAATGGGCTGAAAAGCTTACAAAAATACGCCAATACGATTATAGCAGTGAGTTAAACGAATACTATAAAAAAGTAGGAGAAGGCTATTCTGATCGACTTGTTTCACTTATTGATGAACTTCCTGGAGATACGGAAAGAAGGAAGGACGATATTAGCGAAAAGCTTGCAGCACTAAATCCAATACTTGGAAAATTGGATAAAATCTTTGCCACTAACCTAATCGAAAGTTTTAGAACATTTGCTCAGCATGTGGCTCGAGCCTCCGGTGGATTCCTAGGTTTTGCTTCCGTTAACAAAGAAGAAGCCAGACTTATGAAGTTAGAAATGATCAATTCTATTCAGGAAGAACTATAAAAAACAATTCAATGCGATATTCGATTCTCGGCTTGTTCCTTTTACTAAGTCTAACTTTTGTGTGCCAAACTGTAAATGCCCAACCTGGTCATGAACATTTAAAAGGATGTCATTATTCTTGGAATGCGAAAAAGATGAAACCGTTGACTCAAAAGCAACAGGTCAATCAAATTTTAAGTGCTCAACGTTCAGATACCATTGATATTCTTAACTATAACATTACGTTAGAAATTATTGATTTTACTAACAAACGCATCAATGGAAATACTGAGGTGACCTTCACTCCAAAAATGGATAACACCAATCGGATTGAATTAAATCTTTTAGGATTCAATGTAGATTCCGTTTATTTCAACACACAAAAAGTAGGTTTTAATAATGATGGTTTGTTCGTAACCATTCCTTTTCCCACGGTTCAAAATACAGGAGATGTTGCTTCTGTAAAAATATGGTACAACGGCCAACCAACTGTTTCTCCAGGTGGATTTGGAGGCTTAGATTTTAGAGATGGAATTGCTTACAATCTTGGGATCGGCTTAGGTTCAGATCCATACAATTATGGCAGAGGTTGGTATCCTTGTTTTGATAATTTTGTAGAGCGTGCAACCTATGACTTCAATATCATTTCAAAACTTCCGCGGAAAGCATACTGTTCTGGAAATCTTATGGCTGAGGTGGACATGGGTGGAGATACTATCATGCGTTCCTATAATATGCAGTTAGAACTGCCAAGTTATTTGGCAGGTGTTGCAGTTGGAAATTTTGCCGAATATAATGCGATGCATGATGGTCTTGAAAGAGACATTCCTATTCAGTTAGTAGCGGCTCCACAGAATATCGATAATATGGTTAACTCCTTCGTGGACCTTGGAGGAGTAATTGATGCATTAGAATATTGGTTTGGTCCCTATGCATGGAATCGAGTCGGTTATGTTACTACCAATGTAGGAGCTATGGAACATAGCGATAATATAGCCTATCCAACCTTCAGTGCCATAGGTGGAAATACATTTGGAAATAGGAGATTGATGGCCCACGAATTGGCGCATCATTGGTGGGGAAATGTAGCTGGGATTCCAGGTGCCTCTGACATGTGGTTTAAAGAAGGAAATGCCGAATATTCGGCTCATCTCATTACGGAATATTTATTTGGAACAGAAGCATTTGTGGATCAAGTTAAGGACAACCACTTGGACGTAATCAGTACAGCACATTTAGATGATGGTGATTACTTACCACTATCAGGGATTCCATTTGAAAATACATATGGTACGCACACCTACAATAAAGGTGCTTCCATGATGCACAATTTGAGAGGATATTTAGGCGATGAAAATTTCAGAACCGGAATGACTTCGGTTCAAGAGAATTTAGGATTCCAATCTATTACTGCGGATGATTTCAGAGATCATCTAACGGCTGTGACTGGTGTTCCGCTGGTTGACTTTTTTCAAGACTGGTTGAAGTCTCCAGGTTGGTCAGGATTCAATATTGAAAAATTAGCAAGCACTCCAAATGGAAATGGATATGAAGTTACAGTCGATCTATTACAGGGTAAACACAATACACCTGAGTTTCATAAAAACGTACCCCTAAGCATTGTATTCCATGGACCGAATGATCAAGTTGATTCTGTCTTTGCTACAGTTAATAATGAATTTTCTCAGCATACTTTTCAAGTACCATTTCAACCTAATTTTGCAGTGCTCAATGAACCTCATTATTTAAACTTAGGGAATACACTTGCCATTGATGCGCGTGATGAACCTGGAGTATATTCCGTTGGCGTGGCAGGAATTGGAATGTCAACTACCGAACAATCAGGACCAATGAAACTTTGGTTGGATCAAAAATGGTTTGGGCCTACGCCTATAACTGGAAACCCAGAAGTTAGGTTAGCTAAAAATAGGTTTTGGGATTTAAGAGGAGAGTTTCCGGCGAGTCATGATTTAAAAGGGACCATTCAATATCGTGGAAATTCTGAAAGCGCATTTGAATTTGATCTAACCAATGAAACTGAAGACAGCTTAATCTTAGCCTTTCGTTTTGACGCGGATGAAGATTGGGTTGAATATCCTGATTATTTTAAAAATGTATTAGGCAGTCCTAATGACGGTGTTGGAATTGTAACTATCTACGATATGCGACCTGGCCATTATTGCTTAGCAAATGGCACTTTAGCACTTTCAGGATTAAATGAGCAAGAACCAACTTTAGATGCAAGTTTATTTCCAAATCCTGCATTTGATCTGCTCCAACTTAATGTAGAGGCATTAGAATCTGGAACATACACTCTAAAAATTTATGGAGTCTTAGGTCAAACTATGACGTCAAACACGCTATCCCACCAAGGTGGTTCAATTAATGAAAAAATCAACCTTGGAATATTGGAAGCTGGAAGTTATTGGATTTCTTTAGAAAATAATAAAGGTAAAGTTTTGCTAAACAAGCAGTTCAATAAACTATAAAAAGATCATATATAACATCTAAAAATTAACCGTCCGCAGCATGACAGTTTGGGATACTTTTTGCAGTTGATACTGTCTAAAGTAATCCGAAATGAACACAAAAATATTAGGGATTTCATTAATGTGTATACTGTTTATTGGCCTTTCAGCATGTAAAGATGAAGAGAGCGGTATTGAACTAGACAGTGAATTACAAGTCCTGCTTGAAGAAAAATCTGATGGCACAGGAATGGCCTTTTTTAGGCAACCATCTTCAGACGACTACAGTGCAATTCCACAAGATCCCAAAAATCCGATCACTTCTGAAAAAGTAATATTAGGCCAGTTATTATATCATGAAACCGCCTTAGGAATTGCTCCAATGGAAGATATTGGAAAAGCAACCTATTCATGCGCTAGTTGTCATTTTGCAAAAGCTGGTTTTACTGCTGGTAGATTTCAAGGAATTGGAGATGGAGGAATGGGATTTGGTCAAAACGGAGAAGGACGAATTGCAAATAGTATTTACGACGAGAATGACTTAGATGTTCAACCTTTAAGAAGTCCAACCACCTTAAATGTAGCATATCAAAAAAACATGTTGTGGAATGGACAATTCGGAGCAACTGGATTGAACATTGGAACCGAGGCTAATTGGACACCTGAAACTCCCATTGCAAAGAATAACCTAGGATTTGAAGGAGTAGAAATTCAAGCCATCGCTGGTTTGGGCGTTCATCGCCTTAAAATAGACTACGGAACGCTCAACGACTTAGGCTATATTCCATTATTTGATCTAGCATTCGGAAATATTGCCGAATCGGATCGCTATACCAAAGAGCG
>CALGJW010000321.1 GCA_937930025.1 uncultured Saprospiraceae bacterium
GAGGCTTGATAAATTTTTGTTTTATTAACAAGGTTCAATAATCGAATGGCTTCCATTAAACGCAAGGTGCCAACGCCTACCACATCCGCAGTATATTCTGGTGTATCAAAACTCACTTTAACATGAGACATTGCTCCCAGATTGTATATTTCATCTGGCTGAACTTCTTGGATAATTCTAATCAAATTCGTAGAATCTGCCAGATCGCCATAATGCAAAATAAGGTTCCTATTATCGACATGAGGATCTTGATATAGATGGTCAATTCGATCGGTATTGAATAAGGAACTTCGGCGTTTGATTCCATGTACTTGATAACCTTTCTTAAGCAAAAGTTCGGTTAAGTAAGCGCCATCTTGTCCTGTGATCCCAGTAATTAAGGCTTTTTTCATATGAGTTCCTGCTTTTTTAATTTACTAACTTCAGGAATGATAGTTGCAATAATACCAAACATATTATGCGCCAATTTCTTTCGACTAAAATCTTTCGCTAGTACGCTACAACCTTTGATGTAATTGGCAAATTCTGCTTGGTTATTTTTAAGTCTTGTCAATTGTATTAAAAAATCTTCTTGATTTTCTGGATCAAAACAAAGTCCTGCATTATAATGTTCAATGATTTCTTTGGACTCTCCTTCTACACCAAGAAAAATAGGTTTTCTCATCGCTGCGTTCTCAAAAATCTTGGAAGGAATTACTGTTTTAAAGGTATCACTTTTCTTTAAAGGCACTAATGCCACATCAATAATACTGATATAATCTACGACTTCTTTTTTGGGAATGGGAGGAAGCATCGTTACATTCTTAAGATTTAAACTTTCTTTGAGTTGCACTAACTCTTCCTTCATTGCGCCTGCGCCGATAAACAAGAAATGAATATCAGGATCCTCAACTTTTGCGGCACAGTTCAAAATAAAATCAAGTTTGTGTGCCATGCCATGGGTTCCTAAATATCCAAGAATGAATTTACCATCCAGCTTCAATGTTTTTAGGATATCTAAGTTCTTTTCTTGCGCTTTATACTTATCAAGAACTACCCCATTTTTAACCACTTCTATTTTTTGTGGATCGATTCCTCTTTTACTGATATTCCTTTTAAAGGCATCCGTAACGACGATGACTTTATTGGCTTTACGATATAAAAACATTTCAACTTTTTCCAAGAAATCAATCACTCGACTCTGGCTGATTGCATTCACCGCTTTAATCGACTCTGGCCATAAATCTCGAACTTCCATGATCCAGGGTTTGCGCTTAAATAAGGCGGCAAAATATCCGCTAATTGCGGTAAAAAACTGTGGGGAGGTAGCGATGATAATATCCGTTTTCACAAACAAGCTGGCGAAGAAGCTCATGATGCAAAAACTGAGATAATCTAAGGTTCTTTTAAATGTTCCTTGATTCGCTGAAATATAACTCCATACTCTGATTACTTTAATCCCCTCCATCATTTCTGTCTGATAGAGTTTGTTCTTATAACCATCAAATACTTTTCCCTTGGGAAAGTTAGGCGCACAAGTGATTACAGTGATTGTAGCGCCTTTCCTTTTCCATTCCATGCAATGTTCGAAGGTACGATTTGCAGGAGCATTCCCTTCCGGAGGAAAATTATCTGTTAAGAATAAAATCTTCATTTTATCTCAATTGTCGTTTTCAATTTTTTATTAAATGCTATGATAGCCATGATTCCGTTTTGTGTTTTGTTAAAGCCTTCTGCAAAAGTATAATTTTCTAGCTGTATGGGCTCCTTAGAAGAAAAACTAATTTGTCCAAACTGGCTTATAATTTTATTATCCTGTAGCTTAACTTTTTCTTCAGGATGAAAATGAAAAAAAGCTTTTGCTTGTGTTGTTTCTTTACCAGAAACAATATCTGTGATTTCTATTTGTTGCGCTAAAAAACGCCAGCTTCTCTGGTGTTCTGTATTCAAGAAACGATAACCATTGTGGCTTGCAGAAATCGTATTTTCTTTTTCTATCAAGCTCGTAATGTTTGCGCGCCTTCCTACTCTGAATCCTCCCCACACCTCCGATGAATTCTGTTGTTTTAGAACAACTGTATTATGCATGTGACTCGATCGTTCTTTAGTTCTTTGCTGATTTTTTTCATAGGTAGAAATTCCTGGATCAACAAGAATAGCTTTCCCTTTAACGTAGAGTATAAAATTTAAGCTATCACTATGTGCATGTCCTGGGATATAACTTGGTCCGATTTCTCCTATGTCTACTAAAATTTCATACTGCTCATTCTTGAATTTCCGATAACCCGAATCTTTCAGCTTGATACTCATCGAACCTAGTTCCAAGTTTTTCGCGTAGGCTTTTAGTTCTGCTGCTTTGGGCGCAATCCCCTCTACACTATCATTCAACAAGGGCATTTCTAAGCGATCTGAAAAACTAATTTCTTCCATCCACCCTAGCATCAATTTTGCTTTTTCTCGAAGTGATGCTCCTTCCTTGAATGGCATCACATCTTGATTATTATTTATCAAATTAATACAATCCAGTAAACGATAAAGCATTAATTGATGGTACATCGGGCTTAGTTCGAAATGTGCTCCATCTGCTAAAATCTGTTCTTCCAACTCTGGAATCAAAATCGCTTTGGCCTTTTCTAAAATGGAAGGTTCATTGAAATAATACCCTGCAAAAAATAAGGCAAATCCATTTTCAAGTAAGTGATTCCCTAAAAGATGATACTCTAAATGATCTAACAACACTTTTAATTGTGCATAGAGGCTTTGATTGATTTCCTCTACTTGAATTTGGTGCTTGATCAAAAATTTAACCCAATTGATAATTCTTAAGCTGATTGGAAAAGGCTCCAAACCATCTTTCGCTTGGGCAATATTTGCTATATAATTATGGATTAAATCAAGACCGACTTCTTTAGTAATTGTTGCTTGATGCAAGTACTCAAAATAATTGAGATTATACGTCCACAGTTTTCCATATGCTGCATAATTCCAATCTATGTTTTCTGAAAAGGATTTCTCCAAATTTAGAAAAACAAAATTCCCCGCTTGATAACTGGTATAATTACTAATCGAAGGAATCATCTTAAGCTGGCGTGGCGCTGGAAAATTTGGTGTCCAATTATATCGAAACCCAGATAGATTTCGCCATCGTTTGCGAATCATATAATAAAGCCGATAAGCAATCTGTATGGGCTTTAAATACTTTAAGGTATGATACAGTCGAAACAGCTTTTTCAAAATATATTTTTATAGTAAGTCGTGCTCAATATAATTAATAGTATCTCAATTTTATCATAGTGCTTAAAGCTATGTTCTCATTTTAAAATTTCATTGATCTCAGAGATTCGAGATTTGATTCCAACTTTGAGCTCTTGTTCTTTTCCTTGATGAAAAGAACCAAAAATCAAGACGTGAGACAAATCTTAACGCATTTTTAAAATTCAAATGCTAAAAATCCTGAAACGCCTCCTTCGTCGTCAAACAACAGTCTTTTTTTAACCCATTTAAACTTTAAAAATACTAATTTGTCTAAGGTCGAAGTTTATTTCTTTTCCAGTATTTAAAGCTTTAAAGAACGTCTATCCATTTTGCCTTTTGCAAGCTTTCTACCGCTTTGATGGCTGCTCTTGAAGTATTCATAATGTCGTCAAAAGGAATAAGTTCTGGGCCGCCTTCTTTAATATTATCGAGAAAAAGTTTGAATTGATTATAATGTCCTTTGTCTTGGGACTTACTCATTCCAGAGCTTTTAAAACCATAATAATAAGATTTTCGGAAATTATCGACGACCATTGTTTTCCCTTGAGAGTAGACCTCTATTCTTTCTTTTGAATAGGCCTTACTTCCGTTAGAAAAGTAGTTGATGACACCTTGAGAACCATTTTGATATCTCAGTAAGATAGAAGCATTATCTGTTCCTGCTTTATAGTCAGGACCAATAGCATTCATGATAATTTTTTCGACCTTACTTCCTGTCAGGTAACTGATCAAATCTATAAAGTGGCAAGCTTCTCCAATAATTCTACCACCGCCAACATTCATATCTTGTACCCAATGATCTTCTGGAATAAACCCTGCATTCATTGTGGCGATAACGCTGATAGGGTGATTGGTATTCCCCAATTGTTTTTTAGCATCTTGAATAAAAGGAGAAAATCTACGATTAAATCCTAACATCAGTTTGACATTAGATTGGTGATATGCCCTTTCTATTTCCTCCAGCTCTCCAAGCGTCAAGGCTAAAGGTTTTTCTACAAAAACATGTTTTCCTTTTTCAATACATTCCAACACTTGTTTTGCGTGTGCATTATGTCTCGTTGTCACTAAAACAGCATCTACTTCTGGATCATTTAAAATATCCATATAGTTGGTTGTTGCATTAGCAATCTTATATTTCTTTGCCGTACTTGTTGCAGAAAGTCCACCAGAACTAGCGATGTATTTTATTGGGGCTTTCAATTTTTTCAGAATTGGTACAATCATTCCTTTTGTAAAATTCCCTGCACCAATAATTCCTAGAATTCCCTTTTGACCGCTAAAGGATTTGGCGGTAACTTCTACGCTCGTTTGTTGTATATTAATATTGCCTGGATATTCTATAATGCTTGCTATAGAATTAGATTTTGCAATATCTCCATAAATCTCTTGGAAAGCGTCAATTTGCAATTTCTCCGTAATCAAAGGAAGTACATCCAATTGTTTGGAAGCCAAAGCTTGAAGAATGGCTTCGAAGTTGCGTTTTTCTGTCCAACGAACAAATGGAAGCGGATAGTCTTGTCCCTTATCTTCATAATTGCTATCATATCGTCCAGGACCATAAGAACAAGAAACTTGAAAGCTTAGTTCTTTGGTATAAAAATCAGCCCGTTGGATGTTTAGACCAATAACACCGACCAACACAATTCGGCCTCTTTTGCGACTCATCTGTGCTGCTTGAGCGATTACATCATTACTCTTTGTTGATGCTGTAATCAAGACGGCATCTGCACCAACTCCATTGGTTAAATCTTCTATTGTTTTTACTGGATTAGTTGCCGCATCCACTTTAATGGCATTCACGCCCCATAATTTTGCTAAGTCTACTTTTTGTTGATCGAAATCAAGACCAATAACTTGACAACCATTCGCCTTTAATAATTGTGCTGCTATCAGGCCAATTAATCCCAATCCAGTAACGACGATTGTTTCTCCAAAAGTTGGGTTGATCAATCGAATACCTTGCAAAGCAATCGCACCAATTACGGTAAAACTTGCTTCATCATAGGATAAGCCGTCAGGAATTTTCGCCACTAAGTTTTTGGGGATATTCACTACCTCTGCATGATTACCATTAGAAACCACTCGATCCCCCATCTTGAATTCTGAAACGCCCTCTCCTACTCCAATCACTTCTCCGGCATTGCAATATCCCAAGGCGATCGGTTCGTTTAGCTTTCGCATTACGGTTTCAATCGTCGGTCTTAACCCATCAGATTTTATTTTCTCAAATACCTGTTTTACTTTATCGGGTTGTTGTCTGGCTTTTTCTAGATAACTAGCTTTCCCAAAACTAACCAACATCCGTTCTGTCCCTAAGGATACCAAAGAACGATGTGTTTTGATCAAAACATGGCCTCGTTTTATTTGTGGTACAGGAATCTCTTCGAGAATCGTTTCGCCCGATTTAAGATCTTGAATAATTTGTTTCATATTATGTTATGGCTATAGCTTAAGGTAATTTTAAACCAATTCAGGTTTATCTACCTTTATTTTATCAATTAATATTTCGGCGATTCTTTCTGCGGCATGACCATCCCAAAGAGGAGGAATAATTCCGTTTTTGGCGGCGCCATTTAAGATCGCTTCCATTTGTATTTTCACGGTAACTGGGTCCAAGTCTTGCAATAAAAAGTTAGTACCTAGCTCTACTGTTATTGGCCGTTCTGTTGTATCTCTAAAAGTCATGCAAGGTACTTGCAGGTAGGTTGTCTCTTCTTGTATTCCACCAGAGTCCGTTATAATCAAGGCCGCATTATCCATTAACTTTAAAAATTCAAGATAACCTTGTGGACCGATCAAACTCAAGCCTTCGATAGAAGCCAAGGATTCGTATAATCCGAATCGTTTTAAGTTATTGGTCGTTCTAGGATGAATGGCGAAGACGACTTTTTTATGTTGAGTAGCATCTTTCACGATTTGGATAATATCCTTTAAGCCTTTTTCATGATCTACATTATGAGGCCGGTGCATGGTCATCAAGATATAGTCTTTAGGCTTCACTCCTAAGTTATCTAAAACCTTGGATTCTGCCGCTTTCTTTCTAAAGTGATATAGAGAATCAATCATGACGTTTCCAACAAAGAATACTTTATCATCTGGCACACCTTCTTTGGCTAAATTAATCAATCCGCTATGTTCTGTGATGAAAAGGAAATTGGAAATAGCATCTGTGATAATTCGATTAACTTCTTCTGGCATTTTCCGATCTCCACTTCTCAGGCCTGCTTCAACATGTGCTACAGGGATACCCATTTTTACGCCTACGATGCTACACGCAGCAGTGGCGTTAACATCGCCAACGACCAATACCAAATCAGGTTTTTCTTCAAGAAGTACTTCTTCGAATTTAAGCATCACGTTCGCTTTTTGATAGGTATGCGAACCGCCACCAACGCCCAAATAGTAATCGGGTTTGGGCAGGGCCAACTGATTGAAAAAGATGTCACTCATCTTTTCATCGTAGTGTTGTCCTGTGTGCAAGATTTTGGAATCTATTTTACCCGTCTTCAAAAAAGCTCTATGTAAAGGAGCAATTTTCATAAAGTTGGGACGAGCACCAACGACATTTAATATTTTTATTTTTCTCATAAAACTTTAGCATTAATCAAATGATCTTGACTCTAATAATTTGAAATTAATTTTTCTTCATTACTGTAATCATCACAATTTTCAATTGTTCTAAACCCAATAGGTTTACAAATTTTTCATAAAGAATACCGAAGAAATAAAAAGGAAAAAGAATTCTCAAATATTCTGGGCGACCTTCAATAAATTGCATTTTTTCGACGGTCATATTATATTTTTTCCCGTAATGGGTTTGGTCTTTTTTCGTATTAGCCTTATACCTTGTAGGGAAAGTATCTTCGTAATCTCTTCCTTTCAATTTATTATAAAACTTATGAAACCAAAGCGGTGTTATGGTGGCAAACAAAGGCATGTAATGATATTTGTTAGGAGTTTTAGCAATAAAAATTCCCCCTGATTTCATGACTCTTGAAATTTCAGCAAAAAACTTATCTGGATTATCGACATGTTCTAATACATTATCCGATACAATCAGATCAAATTTACTATCCTCAAAAAAGGGCATATCATCTGCTAAGCCTACATAACCTTTATCCAAAAAAGGATTTGTTTTTACTTCTTCTACAGGATCCACGCCATGCACTTCTTTGGCTAAGCCCTTGAAGTTCATTTCTGGTAAAATTCCTCTACCAGCGCCTGCATCTAACATGATTGTCTCTTTCTTTAGGTATGGTAAAATAGTACTTCGAAGCATTTTATCATCCCAGAAAGATTCGTGTTTGGGATAGAAAGCTTTATCTATCCAACTG
>CALGJW010000322.1 GCA_937930025.1 uncultured Saprospiraceae bacterium
TGAGAATAACTTCAAAAAATGCCAAATCATTGAATCTTGGTTTTACGCGATACAAGATGCCTGAATCGGGATCACTTGTCCTTTACAGTCTAGATCGATCAAAAATAGTTGGACCATTTTCCAATCAAGACAATGAAGTACATAATCAACTTTGGACTCCTATAATTCAATCAGATGAAATTGTGTTGGAAGTAGCGGTTGATTTAGAAGAAATAGAAGATTTAGATTTGCACTTAAGTTCAGTGAATCATGATTTCATGGGCTTTGGAGCTTTTGCTTCAGGTTCATGTAACCTAGATGTAATTTGTGGTGTTGCAGATGGATGGGAAATTGTGGAACAGTATAGAGATATCATTCGCTCCGTAGCAGTTATTGGGACTGGTGGAGGAACCTTTTGTACAGGCTTTCTAATTAATAATGCGAACAACGATGGCACGCCATATTTTATGACTGCTGCACATTGTGGTATCACCGCTGCTAACTCAGCATCTCTAGTGACTTATTGGAATTTCGAAAACTCAACTTGTCGTGCACCAGGTTCTGGTGCCAGTGGAGGAGCAGGAGATGGACAATTAAATATTTTTAATACAGGTTCTATATATAGAGCAGGATGGGCACCTTCAGATTTCACACTGGTGGAATTGGATGATCCTGTGAATCCTAATGCGAACGGTTTCTTAGCAGGTTATTCTTTAGATATTGCCGTTTCTCAAGATACAACCATTGGAATTCATCATCCAAGTACAGATGAGAAAAGAATTTCATTTGAGTTTGATCCAACCCATGTTGGTGCTTGGCCAGGTGCCGGTATGGTTTCAAACGGTGATCACATAATTGTACCAGATTGGGATATTGGGACTACCGAAGGTGGGTCTTCTGGTTCTCCTTTATTTGATAAAAATAAAAGAGTGATTGGGCAATTACACGGAGGGAGCGCGGCTTGTGGAAATGATCTGTATGACTCTTATGGATGGTTTGTGGCATCTTGGGAAGGAGGAGGAACTCCTGGAACAAGCTTAAAGGGTTGGTTGGATCCAAATGATACCGGTGGAACTGGAATTGATGGTCTGGACTTAGATTTTTCATTAGTTAGTCAACCTTCTGCCAGCACAATTTGTCTTCCGGATGAGGCAACTTTTGTAATAACCGCTTCAGAGAATTTTGAAGGACCGGTTGATCTTGTTTTAGATCCGATTCCTTCCAATGGGGTAGTAGCGACCTTTGATACGAATCCAGTTGATCCTGGACAAACGACCACTTTAACTTTTTCAAATACAGCTGGACTTGATATTGGAAATAACACTTTTAAAGTAGTAGGTTCTGATGGAACGAACAGCGTTAATACCAATCTATTAATTAAAACCTTAAACGGTGCACCGGTTGCAGCGAATCTTCAAGTCCCTATGGATGCTGCTATGGAAGTAGCTACGAATTTATTATATGAATGGGACCCAATTGTTGGAGCTGATTTATATGACATACAAATCGCAACTGATGCCAACTTTGTAAACCTAATTGATAACTCCACGGATATTTCAGAAACTTTCTTTGTTGGCAGTACGCTTAATACTGTTACGGAATATTTCTGGAGAGTTCGTGCTGGCAACCAATGTGGGGTAGGAGATTGGTCTTCCACTTATTCATTTACAACAGCTGCAATATTATGCGCAGGTGCGCCTTATTCTGGTGGAGAAATTGTCATTGATGATATTCCAGTTGTGGTTGAAGCGATCCAAAATATTTCCTCTTCTGGTTTTATTAATTCAGTTGTTGTTAAGGATTTAGATATTTCGCATTCCTATATTGGAGATCTTAGTGTAAAATTGATTTCACCTTCAGGTACAGAAGTTGTGCTAGTTGATAGAATTGGAGTGCCAGGGTCACAGTTTGGATGTGGAGATGATAACTACTTTATCACTTTTGATGACTTTTCGATGAATACAGCGGACGATTTAGAAACTTCTTGTCCTCCTTCGTTAAGCAGCTATCAGCCAGTAGAAAGTTTGAGTGCATTTGTTGGAGAGGACCCAAATGGAGATTGGAAAGTAGTGGTTGAAGATTTTGCAAATGCGGATGGTGGAACGTTAGTTGGTTTTACGTTAGACATTTGTAGTTCCATTCCGAATAACACAAATTTAAGTGCGCAAGCTACAGATTTGGTTTTATGCCAGGAGGCTGAAACATCCTTTGGTTTAGTTGTAGGTGCTGCATTCAGTGGCCCAGTTACTATTTCAGCTTCAGGGGTTCCAAATTCTGTAGTATTTTCCTATTCTGACAATCCTGCACAACCTGGATCTGTGGTCGTCGTAACTGTAGAATCTGGAAATACTTCACTGGGAGATTATGTTATAGATTGGATAGGGGACGATGGTACCAATGTTGGAGGAGGAACTACCAATCTTGACATTATTGATGGACCTGCGGAATTCTTATTGGACAGTCCAGCTGATGGTTCAGTAGATGTACCTCAAGTTGTTGATTTTTCTTGGGAAGCAAGTACTGATGCGAGTAGCTATTTAATTGAAGTGTTCGAAACAGGTACAACTACAATTGTTGAGAGTCAAACAGTCTTCACCGAAATGGCTACCATTACTTTGGACATTGGCGGAAAATATGATTGGACCGTAACCTCAATAAATGATTGTGCTCAAAGATTGTCCACCAACAAATGGTCTTTAGACATTATTGGTGACTTAAGTTTTAATAGCACAAATAATGGAATTGATGTATGTCGAGAAGAATCTTTTGATGTTTCTATTAATATTGGAGCAGGCTATTTTCAACCAGCTGTCGTCGACTTTTCCATCACTGGAAATCCTGACATTACTTCAAGTTTTGACCAAGACTTAAACAATGTCACTCCGGGAACCACACTTAATGGAATCATTACATTTTCATCAGGAAATACTTCTGGAACTTATCCAATAATTTTTACTATAAACGATGGAACTCATAGTTCTCAAACGCAATTTAATGTCGACCTTTTAGATGCAGCAGGATCTTTTGACTTGTTAGCGCCAGACGATAATTCGACGGTTGGAACACTCATTCCAAGTTTTGACTGGAGTAATTCTACTAACTCAAACAATTTCCTATTAGAAGTTGCCGTGGACAGTGATTTCTCAAATATTGTAATATCTGAAACACTTACTATTTCACTTTTTCAGCCTTCTGTTAATTTGGAATCTGGGACTACTTACTTTTGGAGAGTCATTGGAAATGGAGATTGCGGTGATTTTAGTCCACCGATTTATACTTTTACAACTTTTACTTCGGGAACAGTAAACCTTGATGACAATCAGGTAACTATTTTACCAAATCCATTCTCGAATTTTGTGGAGATTCAGATCGAAAATTTAACTAATACTTCAAATGTATCTTGGAGTCTTGTTTCTTTAAGTGGTGAGCGTCTTCAAATTGGTGAGCTTGGCCAAAGTAATACTAGAATTGATACGCAAGAATTACCAGCTGGGATTTATTTTATCGAATTAAACAACGGAAACACAATTGCAACTGAAAAGATTGTAAAATTTTAAATGAACTCCCTCCATTGTAAAGCACTAAATCGTTTTATTTCGATTTAGTGCTTTTCTTTTTGATTTAGAGAATATCCGTATTTTCGCACAAAATTTAAAAGGCATGATCGCAGCGAACAACCCAGCAAGAAAGACTTGGATAGAAATACCTTCTGATTCTGATTTTCCGATTCAAAACATTCCATTTGGAGTTATTCAACCTGTCGGTCAATCACCCAGATTGGCAAGCAGAATCGGTGATTTTGCAGTCGATTTACTGCGGGTTTCCGAATTAGGTTATTTTGCAGATTTGGAAATTCCTGTGGCAGTTTTTCAACAAAAAGAAATCAATGATTTCATTGCCTTAGGAAAAACTAAGACCAGGGAAGTTAGAAATAGAATAGCAGAAGTATTTGATGCTGACAATAAGAAATGGAATAGTAGAGAAATGCAAGAGCATCTTTTAATCCCTATAGAACAGGTTGAAGTTTTGATGCCTGTTAGGGTGGGGGACTATACCGATTTTTACTCTAGTATTGAACATGCAACAAATGTTGGTAAAATGTTCCGAGATCCAGAGAATGCCCTATTACCTAACTGGAGACATATGCCAGTTGGATATCATGGGCGAGCATCATCCATTGTTGTTTCTGGAACTGATATTCGAAGACCATATGGACAAACCAGACCAAATGCAGATGAGCCTCCGGTTTATGGTCCTTGTAAATTGCTTGATTTTGAATTGGAGATGGGTTTTGTAATTGGAAAAGAAAACACGCTGGGAACTTCAGTGCCGATTCAAGAGGCGGAAGACCATATTTTCGGTCTATGCTTATTCAATGATTGGTCAGCAAGAGATATTCAAAAATGGGAGTATGTTCCTTTAGGACCATTCTTGGGTAAAAATTTCGCGTCGACAATTTCTCCATGGATTGTTACATTAGATGCCTTAGAGGCATTTCGAGTCAATGGACCAAAGCAGGATCCGGAAGTTTTACCTTATCTACAAACTCAGGGAACTAAGAATTTTGATATCCAACTGGAAGTAATACTAAAGACTGAGTCAGGATTGGAGCATACTTTGTCGAACTCCAATTTCAAATATATGTATTGGAATATGGCCCAACAAATTGCTCACCATTCCGTAAACGGATGTAACCTTCGCATTGGGGATATGGGCGCTTCAGGCACTATTAGTGGTCCTGAAGTGGGATCATATGGTTCCATGTTAGAGATTTGTTGGCAAGGAACACGTCCAGTTGAATTGGCAGATGGTACTGAACGCAAATTTTTGAAGAATGGAGATACTTTAATTCTTCGAGGATTTGGAACAGCGAATGGAATAAGAATAGGATTTGGAGAAGCTAAAGGAAAAATTGTTGATACTATTCTGGCTTAAAATTTATTAATGAGCATCAAGAATGCGATTGTTCAAAGTCTTAGAAGCCTAAGAAAGTTACACCGCTTTCTAGGTCTTAGTATTGCCATCTTCCTGTTAATTTCAGCTGTAACTGGAATATTACTAGCTCTAAAGAAAGATGTGGCTTTATTGCAGCCTCCGACACAAAAAAGCTCGGCCCCTTTTGATTCGAATTGGTTGTCCATTGAAGAAATATCTACGGCCGCAACTCAGGCCTTTTACCTCAAGTATCCAGATCAATCTAATAACCCTGTTGATAAAATTGATATTAGAATATCAAAAGGGATAGGAAAAGTTATTTTTCAAAACGGAAATTGGGAAGTTCAAGTGGACGGTAAAAATGGAGCAATCTTGTCAATGGCCAAAAGGCACTCTGATTGGATTGAATCTTTGCACGATGGATCAATTATTTCCGATTGGTTCAAATTAATATCGATGAACTACTTAGGTTTTGGAGCAATACTGCTTATTGTTAGTGGAATTTGGTTATGGTGGGGTCCTAAAAAAATTAGATTTTCAAGACGTCGAAGGGAAAAAGATCACCAATAAAGTGGATGAAATTTTATTCCTTTATTTTGAGTAAATGAAAGAGTGGGGGAAGGAATTTTAAAAACATTCAGACCTTTCAAAAGAAATCGTAAAAAGGGTTTTCTAACTTTTATTCTTTTTAAATCCACATCTAGCGAGATAAACATTTGTCTGGCCCTTGGGTAATCAGCCTGAGACAAAACATACACCTCATCTTCAAAATTCCAGGAATTTCCAAAGCCACCATAAAGATTCTCTGCCCCATAGCCGATAGCGATGTTAAGCCATTTAGGAAAGTTGTTTTCTTCCGACATAAACGAACCTGGATTCATTGACAGCCATATAGTTTGACCATTATAATCCTTAATAAATCTAGTCGAAGCAGCTGAGCCGAATAAATCCTCGGCTCGTTCCGCCACTGAGCTAACCTCATTTCCAGAATTAGAGACTATTGGAGTTTCATTATACTTCGGAAAACGATTGGAAACTTTTAGCACAAATCGCTGGTCGTCCCAAAGTATTTCTTGTCCGCTAAAGAGGACCACCCCTGCTGTATTGAATGCAATATCATAAACTGAAAATCCCCACTTTTCCGAATGAGCATCCAAAATTTCAATAGTGCCCTGAAAGATAGTTGCTAAACTAGCACCGATGATTAAGGAAGGTTTTTTCTTTAGTCCTGTCCATCTTGCTACATCATATGAAAAGCTATTTTGGAAATATGCAGTAAAGGCATGACCAAATTTGTCCATATTATTCCATTCATTCCAATCGTTAAATAAATGAAACTTAGAACGATCAAATTCTTTATACCAAATTTCGTTTAGACCAATTGTCGTGGCAATGAATGTTGAGGAGGCGGTGGCAGAGGCTATCCAAAGTCGGGGTTTCGAGAGTGTATCTGACAACTCAAATAATTTTCCTTGTGCTTTTAGCCCTGAAGTAAAGGATATTAAACCAATCACTAATATGGCAATATTCAAAGAAAATTGAATACTTGTTTGCAATCGGTTTTGAAGCTTATCGCTTATATTATTTTTTCTAAGAAACATATTCTTGTCTTTCAACCAACGCAAACTGATCATTTCCTAAAGCTAAATAACCTTGATCATAACAGAAAAAATAGGTTTTACCTGCTTTGGTTGTATAAGTATTGGTAAAATAATTGAAATTAAAACCTTCTTGAGAAAGTCGGTTCTGACTAATTTTTGTTTTACCAGAAGGGTTGAGTTGTTTTAGAATCCTTCTATTTCTTCTCAAAACAGCATTAACCCTTCTTACTAGATTGTTTGCCGCACTATTTAGCCTATTGTTATGTGCTGAACGGCATTCGGTCGAGCAGAATTTTTTATCGGCTCTTCCAGCAATTCGTTTTTTACATTCTATACAGGATCTACTCATATAAATGTTTTTACATCTTTAAGTCGCTAAGATAGAAATAACAAGGGACTAAGTGTTTACAAACGTTTACAAACGGAAGTAAATGATTATCATACGACAAGCCGCAATTGATGCCCTGATATTTGTGTCATTAACTTAACTCAAAATTAGATAGTATGATGAACGTAAGAAATCATGTGCAACTTGTTGGGCACCTAGGAGCAGATCCAGAATTAAAGGAGATCAACAATGGAAGTAAATTGGTAACCGCAAATCTTGCTGTATCCAGTTATTACAAGAATAAAGATGGCCAAGCTGTTACTAACACACAATGGCATAACCTGAAAGGTTGGGGTAAAATCGCCGAGAAAATGAATGGAAACCTTAAAAAAGGAAATCAAATAGCGGTATATGGAAAACTGGATAGTACCGTATTTGAAGGAAAAGATGGGCAAAAAAAGTACTTCACGGCTATCATCGTTAATGAGTTCTTTGTTGTAAATAAAAACAACAATGTAAAT
>CALGJW010000323.1 GCA_937930025.1 uncultured Saprospiraceae bacterium
CGATCCATGATGATTGGATTATTGAAGTCACTGGGTTCTACAGATTGGGCTATTCGGAAAATATTTTTGTATCAAGCGGGAATCATCATTGTCAACGGACTTTTCTGGGGTAACCTGATTGGATTGGGTCTTTGCTATTTGCAGAAAAAATTTGAGTTTATAAAATTGTCTGAAGCGGACTACTACTTGTCAACTGCTCCGGTGGATATCAACCTTTGGTTAATTTTAATGATTAACCTGGGGTCTTTGTTGGTCATTCTTCTTTTCCTTTTAATACCTTCTTATTTGGTCACAAAGATTCGACCAGTTAATGCATTGAGGTTTAAGTAATTTAGTTAAATCGAACATAATGAGTACAACTTTAAAACGAGTAATAGCAAGTTTAGTAATCATTTTATTTTTGGCTTATGCTATGTTTAGATTGTTGCCGATTGTGATGACCCTAGTTGCTAGTCCCATTTTGTTTATCGTTGGCATTATTGTAATACTCTCCCTAATCTATGGCTTGATTAGACTTGTTATGGCCATTAAGTAATCAGAGGGAAATCAAATGCGTACTATCGGCTACTATCCATGAGTAATCAACTAATAACTCCCAGATTAATTTTGAAACCGTTGTCGCTTGAAGACGCGCCCTTTATGATGCGTATATTGAATAGTGAAAATTGGCTAAAATTCATTGGAGATCGAAATGTACATTCCATAGAAGATGCTGAAGGTTATTTAAAAAAATGGTCTTTGATGTGTTTGGAAAAATATGGCTTTGGGTATTATTTAATGAGTCTTGCAGATTCTGGAATACCCATCGGTACTTGTGGGTTGGGAAAAAGAGAGGGACTTGTTGCGGCTGATTTTGGCTTTGCTATTTTACCGGAGTTTGAACGCCAAGGCTACACCTACGAAGCTTCCTTAGCTATCATCCAAGAAGCCAAAACCACTTTTAATATTCCACATTTACTTGCAATTACAACTGAGGTTAATATCGGTTCTCGGTCATTATTGGAAAAATTGGAATTTACTTTTGACGAAGAAGTTTTCTTGCCGGATAATCCTACTACTTTTTGGCAGTATAGTTTGCGGTATTGAAAGTTGAAATTAATGACTTGCGTATATAAAGTAGTTAGATGCAAGAAAAGCATTGTTAGAAAGAAAAGGTGATAAGGAAGAAAAAAGGAAACATCATTGTCAAATAATTGATTCATTCTATGAAGACAACATAATCCAAATTGAAAATTGTGGGAATCCCATTAAAGGAAAACAGAAATTATATGAAATGGAAAACCAGAATATAGACGGAGTAAATTCCTTAAGGACTAAAATTAACGAGGAGATATTTGATAGTAAAACTGGAACGGTTTGGGGGCAAATGATAATTAATTTCGATTCAATAGAGAATGGAAAAAAAAGGATTGAAGAAGCTTTTATTCAAAAATGGTTAAATGGTAAAATAGTCTATCAAAGATTTTTTTATGGACAAATGATTTCCGAAGAATAAAAAAAAACACACCTACAACATTTGATCGGAGATCAGACTTGCTATCTTTGAATTCGCTGCATATCGTCGATACGACAGCGCACAAGTAAAATAACAAACTAGACTAAATGGATAAGTTTAATGCTATATTGAAAATTATAGTTGGGAATCCATTTGTATTTATCCCAATTGAAATACTAAACAATATTTTCCAACAAGCGAATAAAAATAGAAGTTCTATTCCAGTTAAGGGGACAATAAATGGGAAATATTATCAACAAACTTTGGTGAAGTATAGTGGTGAGTGGCGCTTATATGTAAACATGAAAATGCTTAATAAATCACCACAGAGAATAGGAGAAATAATTGATGTAGAAATTGAATTTGATCCTAGTGACAGAACAATAAAACCTCATCCCAAACTAATTTCAGCTTTAGCAGCCAATAGAAAAGCAAATGATATATTTGAAAAATTATCACCATCAAGACAGAAAGAAATTATTAGATACATCTCGAATTTAAAAACCGAAAAGAGTATTGATAGAAATGTAAAAAGAGCTATAAATTTCCTGCTTGGTAAAGAGAGATTTGTGGGAAGAGATAAACCATAAAATGATAACTTAATTAAAAAAGGCTATCCGTTAACAACTGAGGATGGCGTCAAACTTCCCTCTGTCGTGCAAGGAATCTCCTAGATCTATGAGCATGTAATCATTCGAACCACCTAACTCAATTTCCTTTTGTCTTATCTTTGCATCAATGTTTTCATTCCAAGCAAATAAAATCTATTTAATCCTCCTTCGGATTTTTCACATCATCCGCTGGTTTCCTAAACGATTGGTTAGGTTGCTGAAGCATTTGTTTTTCGCTGTCCAGCCTAGAAAATATAATTGGTGGCCGCAAGCAGAACAGCCGCGTTTTTACATTAAAATCCTTTTTTGGTTTACTGAATTACTGGTCTATTTGTTGGACTTGCTTGGGTTGAGTGAAAGCTATGAAACCTTCAATAGCATTTTGAAAATTAATTCTCGGCCATTGAATGAGGGAGAAAAACTTTGGGCGGATTCCGTATTTGGAAATTCCATTCCATATGAACGAGTGGAGATTGATGCGCGCGCTATGCTAGGTCCGCCTTGGGGAAGATTCGCATATGTTTCTGGTTTTATAATCAATTCCTGGGGTCCTATCAGACCTGCCATTTTTATACATGAGCTTACTCATGTTTGGCAATATCACCAAGTTGGCCTGGTTTATATTGTTCGCGCCTTGTGGGCACAAAATTCGAATTACGGTTATGATTATGGTGGGCCCGCTAAAATTTGGGAGCATATGCAACGAGGAGAACTATTGGAGAGTTTTAATTATGAACAGCAGGCAGAAATTGTTGCGGATTATTTTAGAATGCTTCAGAACGATCAGCCGGAATATGACTATGGCTTACCTAGTCAGCCTGCCATGTATGCAAGTATATTGACCTCCATTAAGAAAGGAATAGGGTAGGATTCATTTATTCGGTTGTAAGCTCATTTGATTTTTCAAGGTTTAGATTTGGAATGTTTTCAACTTTACGACCTATTAATCTTTTATCTACTATCAATTTTCAATTATAACCCGTAAGTTTGGACTCGTAATAAAGGCCTTCGCCTATTTAACCACCTTGTAATGGAATATTCCAGTAATGATTCGGTACTACGCAAAAAAAAATGGTCAGCTCACAGAGTTAGACAAGCCGGAATCCAATTGCTGGATTAATATTTCAACGCCCTTCAGCCATGAAGAGCTAGAAGGGCTTTCTCAAGAATTCGATATTCCTTTAGATTTCCTTACAGATTCACTCGATATTGATGAACGCTCACGTTATGAGCTCGAAGAAGAGGTACGATTGATTGTAGTCAACACTCCGTTGCTCAACGAAAAAAGTGAAAGCAACAATGAGGCCTTATATATTACGGTTCCGATTGGAATTATCCTGGTGGACAATTACATGATCACTATTACTTCTTACGAAAATCCAGTGCTTCAAAGATTTCTAGAGGGTGGGGTGAAAAATTTCGATCCAAACGATGAATCCGCTTTCGTTCTAAAGCTAATGGAGCAGAATGTTTATCGATTTTTGACTTGTTTGAAAAAATTGAACCTCAAACGGAACGTAATCGAGAAGAAATTATACGATTCTTCGTCTAATTCAGATTTACGGGAATTGTTGAGTATTGAGAAAAGTTTGGTTTACTTCGTTAATACCTTAAGCAGTAATGAATTGCTTAAAATGAAGATGAAGCGGTCCGATTTTTTGAATATTCGCAAGGATGAAGATAAAGCAGATCTCTTCGAGGATATCATCATTGATAATTCACAGGCATTGGAAATGGCCAATGTACACACACGGATCCTAAACGGGACGATGGAGGCCTATGCTTCGATCATCTCAAATAACTTAAATATGGTCATGCAGCGGCTTACTTTAGTCACTGTAATCTTAATGGTCCCCACTTTAGTGGCAAGTTTCTTCGGAATGAACGTGCCTGTCCCCTTTGATGATGGAGGCTCAGGACCCTTCTATGCAATTTTGATTTTTGCGATTGTAATCAGCCTAATTTTGGCTTGGTGGTTTAGACGTAAATCTTTGTTTTAAAATCGATTATGGTAGCCAAATTCAAGTGCTACTTTTTTTCCACAAATTACTTATCCACATTGTGGATAACTTTCTAAACAACTGTTTCTGCTTGATAATCAATATCATATGATAGTTTTCCACAATATGTGGATAACTTTGGGGTGGAAAAAATAGCTCCGATTGCTATCTTTGGTACCCCAAGCAAATGGATTGAGTGAAACACTATAACCTCCCCTGACACTACTGTTGTCGATACTACACTTTTAGGGATCACGTCACTCAATTTTCTCGCAATTTTGCTCAAAAGAGCAAGTGAGGTCAGGCAAAGCTATGCCTTCCTCCACCAAACAGAAATTAATTTCTAGTCGGCTGCTGTATCCGTCTAGGTGTTAGGCTTTACCGTCAAGTGTAATAATATAAAAATATTAAAAATGAGTGCTGTTCACGAACCAATTCTACAAGACAATCCAAACAGATTCGTTCTGTTTCCTATTCAACATGATGATATTTGGCAATGGTATAAAAGATCTGAAGCATGTTTTTGGACTGCGGAGGAAATTGACCTTACTGCCGATCTAGTGGATTGGGAAAAGTTAACGGACGACGAACGCCACTTCATTAAACATGTCTTAGCATTTTTTGCAGCCAGTGATGGTATTGTAAATGAAAACCTAGCGGAAAATTTCGTTAGTGAAGTTCAATACACTGAGGCTAAGTTTTTCTATGGTTTCCAAATCATGATGGAAAACATTCACTCTGAAACATACTCTCTATTAATAGATACCTATATCAAGGACAACAAAGAGAAAGATTATTTATTTAATGCAATTGAGAACCTGGACTGCGTCAAGAAGAAGGCGGAGTGGGCACTTAGATGGATTGATAAAGGATCTTTCGCAGAACGCCTCATTGCTTTTGCAGCAGTTGAAGGGATTTTCTTCTCCGGTTCCTTCTGTTCAATTTTTTGGTTGAAAAAAAGAGGTTTAATGCCCGGTCTTTCTTTTTCTAATGAACTAATCTCTCGTGATGAAGGGATGCACTGCGACTTCGCCTGTTCGCTGTATAACGATCACGTTCAGAACAAATTAGATAAAGGAGTGATCGAAGGTTTGATCAAAGATGCAGTAGATATTGAGAAAGAGTTTGTTACTGATGCACTACCGGTTAGATTGATTGGAATGAATTCAGAGCTTATGTGTCAATACATAGAGTTTGTAGCCGATCGTCTTTTAAGTTCATTAGGAAATGCGAAAATTTATAATGTCGAAAATCCTTTTCCATGGATGGATATGATTTCTCTTCAAGGTAAGACCAACTTCTTTGAGAAAAGAGTAGGGGACTACCAAAAGTCAGGTGTTATGACTGGAAGAGATACACAAGTCTTTTCATTGGATGAAGATTTCTAGGCACTAGAAATTTGAACTCAACTTTTAGGCGAAAATAATCTGGGAAACCAATTTTAAAGCAACTACAGATTATTTCACCTTTCTAAAACCCTGTTTAATACATTCTTCAAAACCTTCTAAACACTTACTGAAACATGCAAGTAATCAAACGCAGCGGTAAGCGAGAAAATGTCAGCTTCGATAAAATTACTGCCCGGGTAAAAAAGCTATGCTACGGCTTAGATCCGAACCACGTAAATTCTATCGAAATTGCCAAAAAGGTTATTCAAGGACTCTATGATGGAGTCACTACTACAGAGCTTGATAACCTTGCCGCAGAAACCGCTGCCACTATGGCCGCACTACACCCCGATTACGCAAGACTAGCTGCGCGAATCGCGGTTTCTAATTTACAC
>CALGJW010000324.1 GCA_937930025.1 uncultured Saprospiraceae bacterium
TCCCCATTCACAATCTTCACAAGTTAACTGTGCTTCATCTTCAAAATATTGATCGTACCGAGTGTAGTCGATCATTAAATTGGGGGAAAGTAAATTCCCAAGATAAACTTGCAATTTCCCAAGTCCATTCATTGAGGATTGTGGCGTACCGGAAAGTTTCCCTTTAGCAGACATCCTTGCCCTTCCATCGCTAAAAGGGCCAATGAAGGCGAAATCCTTTTGTACTATTAATCCACTTTTATTGACTAGTCCATGTCTTCCATTGTTAAGCACACATCTTGCAAGTGAATGTCCATTTCTAAAATCTTCTAATTTTACATCCCAAAATTGCAATTCTCCTGTCAATCTACCGGCCTCATTATTAACGATTCCATAAACTTGTTCAAACCGAAAGCTAGTAAACTCAAAGTCTTGATAAGCCACCTGATCTATTCCGACAAGGGTGAGACCTAATTCATGATCAATCCATATCCAATCAAATTTAGGTTCTATTCGAATGCTTCCATCTGAAAGATTTCGCAATCCCCAGCCTCTGCTTTTTGCAGAATAAAACCATTCGTAGTTTTTAATTTGATATTTGTTATCGATACCTTTTGCTGCGATAGTTTGAGAAGATTTTTCCTTTTTACCAATAGTAATTGTAAAGTGATTTTTGAAATTATTCTCATTGGCTCTATTGCCTTTTTCGTCCAAATCTAAAATTACCAACTCCCCATTTTGCATGGCTCGTGCTTCTCCTTTTTCAAACGTAATTATGTCATAATCGCATTTAAAAAGTAACTCTCCGTTAATATTCAGCAAGCCCGTTCTATCAAAATTTCTAACAATAGACATATTATGTTCTAATGGGCTGATATATTCAAATTCCGGTTCTACTAAGTAGGTACGATTTGTATCAATGATTCCCCATTGCCCGTCATAGCTTACACGAAAATGTTGATCTGACCACAGTTGAATTTCATCAAATTTAAACGGAAGCTGTTGTTCCCCTTTTTGGTTCAATAAGCCTAAGTGATTTCCTTTTCCAACTAGGATATAAGATTCATTCAATTCATAATATTGAACGCCAACTCCATCATGGATAATCCTATTTTCCGCTATAGAGAAAAGTTCGTTTTCCGATTTGTTGCGTAGCACCAAAAAATTAAATCCAAGGGGTTCTACCTGATTGTAAATAGCTTCTTTAATAATTCCAGCAGTACTATGTACCAAACCATATGTCTTACCTTCTTGAAAAATAAAAAGCTCCTTATCGATAGGAGCAATAGTAACTGCGGTAGATTTTAAAATGATATTTCCGAATTCATTGATCAAACCGACTTTTCCTTGCAAGTGAGTCATAAAAAATCCTTCACCGAAGTAAGTAATTAGATCGAATTGAGGTTCGACAATTGATCTTCCGTTAATGTCGATGATTCCCCATTGGCCGTTAGAGCGAAAACCAATAAATTTTCCATCCCAAACTTCAACTTGTTCATATGCCCGGTCGATGAGTACTTTACCTTCAAAGTTTACCACCATCCATTTGGAACCTTTTTTCACTCCACAGAGCTGACCGTCTAAGGTTTTGAGGTCTTCAAATAAGGGCGGAATAATCTCATTTCCATCACGATCGATAAGTCCGACTTTACCCGCTCTCCGCATGACGGCATTACCATGTATATCGAATGATCCAATCGCTTGATATTTAGGCGGAACGATGATCAATCCATCTGCATTCATCAATCCCCATTTTTTGTCAACCTTAATAGGAAAAACGTCCGTTTGAGCAGAAAGCCCAAGGGAAAGCAATAAGATGCCAATTAAGCAGAAGCCGAAACGTAAGCCTTTAATCAAACTTAAGAATGAATTGGTTGGTGAAAAGATTCAATTATTTAACGAGGGTATAATAAAGATAAGTATTATTTCGGGTAAAAACTCACTCTAACTAGGGTAAATTAGTCATTTTGCCTTGGTAATTTGTTAGAAATCTTATCAATTGCTTTTTTATGCCTTCTAAAATGAAGTTGAAAAAATTGGAGCATTTGATATAAGCTCAGTTTTCCTACAAAAGGATGTTTATAGACTTGTTTATTAAAAAGATCTGGATCTAGTCCTTCCAAAAATTGCTTGAGCTGCATTCTTTGTTCTTTCCATTTTTTTACGGTTTCCCAAAATTTGGTATCACTGGGCAAAAGATCAGTATTTACTTGCTCAGGAGCTTTTCGCTTAATACCCGTTTTCATATAAAATCCAAGGGCCCTCGAACGAAACCAATTCCCAATTCCCGATTTTTTGAACTCAGGATTAAAACTGAGTTTTTTAGTGAGATATTGATGAGCAAAGCCCTCTCCAAGCAATAAATGATGCATGTTTTGTAGAATGGACCATTTTCCATCGGATGGAGATCGATTAAGTTGAGCATCTGAAAAATACTTTAAGCTTTCAAAGAGTGCTCTTAGCTCTTCGTCTATTTCATTAAATTTCTCAGTACATCGCTTGTTCATTCCTTAATTTTCCAAATGCTTGTAAATCTACTTCAATAAGAAAACAAGGTGGATCACCCTGTTTTTATCTCTATAACAAAGATAAAGCTAATAAAAAGTAAGAAGCTTAAGGAGAAAATAAACGGAAAGGAATATTACTGCAAATCTAAAAGGCCGTCAGGGATATTCATAATGAGTTTTTGGCCTTCGTGCTCAATGCTTACAATTAATTCTTCATGTAATGGTATCAATTTTTCTTTACCGTCGACATGGCATACGATCATCTTTTGTTGAGGGTAAGAATCAATTCTAATTATTTCAGCTATTAAGCGTTCTCGATCGAAAAGTTTATATCCAATCAATTGGTCAACTGGATCCTCTGATACCGGAGCAATTTCGATAAGAGTAAGATCAGCCTCAGGAAGCAAAATCCCTGCTTTTCCAAGCGCATCTGCCTGCTCTTTGCTATCTACCTCCTCCAATTTGATGAGCAAGTTTGGAGCAGAACGTATACTAGAAATAAAATAAGGAATGTTGTTTTCGGGAGAACCTAAAAAAAGCAATTTTGCCTTAATAATATCATCCAGATATTCTTCTTCGATGAAAATACGGAGCTCTCCTTTTAGGCCGTGAGATTTTCTGATTTTTCCAATTAGCTGAAAAGGGCCTGTCATTCTATCTGTTCGAAATTAATTATGATCGATGATGCGCTGCAATAAGATAAATCCCTTTTGAGCTTTATCCTCCCAAGGGTCACCGATACAGTCGGCAATACATTGCGTGTCAAGGATACGCATTTCACGATAAATTAAACCTACTCCACGGGCATATTTTTCCAATGAATATCTAAGTTCTATTAAATTAGGTTCGAAGCCTTCTTGATTGTTTGCCTGATAGATGGTCATTACTGAATCAAATGGCATATTACTAACGACATCAATTTGATCAATATCATCTAATTCGTAGGCCCAAGATTTAAAAACTTCAACACTTTCTCCAGCAATATTGAAAATGGTCTCATCATCAATGAAAAGATTGCCGTCCCAAATATCTCCTTGCTCCAAAGGGAACACCATTTTAATAAATCTGAAGTTATTTTCTACTTTAATAGCTTGATCAGTTGTACGAGTCGCGCTATAAACTTCAGCAATTTGCCAAGGTTCAGCCGCTGTTTTACGTTGTGTTCGCTCTATTCTAAAGCTCAAATCATTGTTTAGATCCGTAAAGGTATCCACAATTTCTTCCTTGGAAAACCAGCTAAAAGTATCTCTAACGACCCCAGCAGCCACGGTATCATAAACAATAGAATCCAATTTATATTCTACGAATTTTCCGACTTCTAAAGGAAAGTATTCATAGCCATAATCAATATCTATATCTTCCAAAGTAGAGCCTGGCTTGCAGGCTACAAGGCTTATCAATGCAGAAAATATTAGAAAAGATAAATAATTAGGCTTCATCATTACTGTGTTAATCAATCTATTAACGTAAAAACGGTCAAAAAGGGTGCCTCAATTTATCTGAAAGCTTAGTTTTTCTGGGTATTAAAGCTCCCATAGATCAGGCCACCGCCAATAACATCGTCTCCTTCATAAAATACAGCAGATTGACCAGGAGCCACTCCCTTTACGTGCGCATAAAACTCCACATCCACATCCAGTCCATTTTGCTTAACTTTTGCCAAAGTTCCAGGATCATTATATCTAATTTGAGTTGTTGCCTCAATGCCATCAGGAATATTTTCGTATTTCATGGAATTAACCTGAGAAACTTTCATTCCATTCCGCAGGAGTTCGCCTACTTTACCTAACACGACAGTATTATCGGTGGGGTTAATCTTGGTGACATACATCGGTTCGCCGAAAGCCAAACCTAAACCTTTGCGCTGACCGATAGTGTAAAATGGGTAACCATTATGTGTTCCAAGTACGTTTCCAGCTGTATCCAAAAAGTTACCACCTTCTAACTTTCCAATATCATCTACCCTTCTCCTTAAGAATCCACGATAGTCGTTGTCAGGCACAAAGCAAATTTCAAAACTCTCTCCTTTCTTGGAAAGTTCTGCATAGCCCATATCAAAGGCGAGCTGACGCACTTCGGGTTTTGATAGGTGACCGATTGGAAAATGACTTCTATTTAAACATTCTTGGGATAATCCCCAAAGCACATAGGATTGATCTTTGCGCTCGTCTTTTCCCTTAGTAATATATTTTCGTCCTTCCTTTTCAGCAATCTTGGCATAATGCCCCGTGGCAATAAATTCGCAATCTAGCGCATCAGCTCTTTTAAGTAAGGAATTCCATTTGATATGCGTATTGCATAGCACACAGGGATTGGGAGTTCGCCCAGCCATATATTCATCTACAAAATTGTCGATTACATAGTCACCAAATTCTTCCCGTATATCAACAATAAAATGGTGGAATCCCATTTTAACAGCTACCTCTCGTGCATCATTAATGGAATCTAAAGAGCAGCAACCAGTTTCTTTCTTGTTGCCTCCTGAGTTCGCATAGTCCCAAGTCTTCATCGTGATGCCGATGACTTCATAGCCTTCCTCGTGCATCATCATTGCTGAAACGGTGCTGTCAATACCACCGCTCATCGCTACTAATACCTTTCCATGCTTACTCATACTGCAAAATTATGCCTTTATAAAGGAAAAAGTGGATAAAAGGTTGTTTGAATGCGATAAAATTTTGAGCCTGGGATGTAGCTGCTGCCAGCAAATCCTTTTGTTTTCAAAATTCAAGAACTTCTTAGTTCATTCCAAATCGGCATTTGAAAACTTATCGGGCATTATTAAGCTTAGATATTCTGCAATGGTTTCTGCAGGTTTGTCCAATTCCTGATTCACCTCAATCGCGATATTTGCTTTATGGTAGTATTCCTTTCTTTTGTTCAAAAGGTTTTCAACGTAATTTTTAAGCGTCTCGCCAGGCCCGATTTTTAACAATGGTCTACTTTCAGCAGTATGCTCAATTCTATTCATTATTAAATCTAAACTCGTGTCTAAGTAGATAACCAGCCCTGCGGACTTCATTTTTTCCAAGTTATCGAAAAAAATAGGAGTGCCTCCACCAGTGGCAATGATATGCTCATGCTTATTTTCAATAATTTCTAGAAGTGCTTGTTGTTCTATCTTCCGGAATTGAGCTTCCCCTCCAAATTCGAACAACTTAGCAATTGACTGTCCTCCTTTTTTTTCAATATATCGATCCAAGTCCAGAAATGGCCAACCTATTAATTCAGAAAGCTTTTCTGCATTATGCGTTTTACCGCTACCCATGAAGCCAATTAGAAAAATTTGCATAGTTCTTACTTTCCTCAGCAAGATACAGCTTGCAAAATAATTACTGCCAAATGTTGAAAAATTGCCAAAATATTGGTCTAATCGCAAGGGCCCTTGGACGATGAGATTGCCAATTTTACATAAAATTGAAGTAAGTTTACACTTCAAGTTGACCTGCTATATGATAAGAATTTTTCTTTTTCTCTTTTTGACCCCAATCCTTTTACATTCATGTGGAAAGGAGGCCTCTCAGCAACAAGGTATTGTAGAAACACCTGCTAATGGAGAAGTCAGTGTGGCGGACATTATTAGAAATCCGATCACTGCAAACAGCCCTTTGGATTCTTCAAAAGTTGCTAAAATGACTTTTGAGGAAAAAACTTTTGATTTCGGCACTGTTGAAGAAGGAGAGAAAGTGACCCATATATTTAAATTCACAAATACTGGCACTGTTCCTTTGTTAATTGGATCTGCCAGATCGACTTGTGGGTGTACCGTTCCAAAATGGCCCAGAGAACCTATCGGGCCAGGGGAAAGTGGTCAGATCGATATTCGATTTGATACCACTGGAAAACCAAACAAGCAAACTAAACCTGTTACGATAAACGCCAATACCCTTCCTGCTGAAACTAAACTTTACATTACCGGACAGGTTAATCCAAAAAAATAATAAAACTTTCCAATGATTTATTTGACATTATTTCTACAAGCGCAAGATGGATACTCCACTTTAATTCTAATGGCTGGAATGTTAATCATCGCATTCTTCTTCTTTATTCGTCCACAGCAAAAAAAGCAAAAGGAACAAACTCAGTATATGGATGCTTTGAAAAAAGGAGACGAAGTTGTAACTGCTAGCGGTATCCTTGGAAGAATTAATAAGATTGAAGGAGATATTATTCACCTGCAAGTAGACACCAAAACTTTTATTCGAGTTACACGTGGTGCCATTTCTAAAGAAATGTCTGATTCTATTACCAAAAATGCCAAGGAAGAAAAACAACCAGCATAAGTTTTAAACCTAAAGAGTTTTTTATAACCCGCAAGAATGAAAATACTTAGCGCTGACAAGATTCGATTCTTGGAAAAGGCCACCATGGATACGGAAGGTATTACCTCCTTACAATTAATGGAGCGAGCAGGAGAAGCCTTTGTAAACTGGTTCTTGGAGGTCTATGCACCAGAGGATGGGCCGATCCATATTTTTGTCGGACCAGGAAATAATGGTGGTGATGGATTAGTTGTCGCACGCTTACTTTGCAAAAAATTTTTTGAGGTACAAATCTACATTTGCCATCTAAATGATACATTTTCAAAAGAGTTTAATGAGAACTTTAAATTGCTACCAGATAAGGGTGCAATCGATATTATTGAAATAAAAGAGGGGGATGACTACCCTATTTTTGATGATCCTGGAATTATCATTGATGCCTTATTGGGGATAGGAATTTCGCGTCCGTTTTCAGATTATTGGGGTGGATTAATTGAAGTATTGAACGAAGATTTATCTGAGCGCGTCGCTGTTGATATCCCTTCTGGAATGTTCCCAGACCAACCCAGTTCAGGTGAGGTATTTGATGCAGATTGTACCTTTACCTTCGAAATTCCCAAACTAGCTTTCTTTCTACCAGAAAATATTCCTTTTGTTGGTAAACTAACCTTTGGACATATTGGACTGAGCCATGAAGTGCTTTCAGATTTAGATTCTGGAAAATATTTGGTGTCTAGCTATTTGGTCGATTCGCTTTTGAC
>CALGJW010000325.1 GCA_937930025.1 uncultured Saprospiraceae bacterium
AGAATTCTTCCCTTTTTGTAAAACCAATTCGGATGTTCAGACTTATAAATGTCAGCTGAGCAGAGCTGAATGGGTACAGATTGACCCACATCGATGGGAATTTCATATTTCCAGCAATAGATTTCTAAGAGGAATGGTTCGATTGATAGTCGGAATGTCAATTAAAGTGGGTTCGGGAAAAATGTCACCGAAAGAGGTGCTTAATGCAATGGACAACCAATCTTCTTTGCCCCAAAGCTTTAGTGCACCTGGAGAAGGTTTATTTCTCTCAGAAGTTTCTTATCCTTTCCTTTAAAATTCCTCTTAAAACGATGTCACAAATTGTCGTATTATGATATTTTGTAATACGATCGGCTAGCTATATTTCGGCTATTGACTTCTCGAAAATGAGATTTGATAGTTTATTACCTTGAAATGCAGCTAAGTGTTTGTGAGATTGCGCTTAGCAAAGAGTTTGTGAGATTACTCTTTAAATAAAACCAGAAGTCAATTTGCCCAGGTGTTATTCCCTGGGCTTTTTTTATGCAAAAAAATAACCGCATCAAAGTGGTGAGAATACTTCGATGCGGTCAGTTTGGTTATGGCAAATATTTTCTTTGAGTTAGTTGGTAGAAGATCCAAATCTCAATTTTTGCGACATTTTTTATAACCCGTTTAATATATTTTGTTGTCTAGAGCCAAAATTTAATGCCTCAACCATAGTCTGAGACATAATCGATTCTAATTCGCCATAGTCTTTGTCATAATCCATTCTAGATCTTCGAATCACCTCATGAGCCTCTTCTTTACCGTAGGTATGCGTGATTTCACATTTTGGTTTTTCACCAGGTAATTGCTTGTAGGTTAAAAAATAGTGTCTTAATCTATTTATTATTGTTGGCGGAATATCGCTAATGTCATTCCATCCGCCATAGACACTATCTTTTCTTAAAACTGCAATGATCTTATCATCGGCTTCTCCACCATCCAGCATTCTGAAACCACCAATTGGAATTGCATTTACAATGATATTTCCATGGGTAACTTCTCTTTCAGTTAGTACACAAATATCCAAAGGGTCACCATCTCCAATGATATTATCTTTTCCCGTTTTTTCCATACAATATTCCGCAACATTCTCCGCGCAATAAGTTTGAGGAATAAAGCCATAAAGTGCCGGAACAATATTGGAAAATTTTTGAGGACGATCGATCATTAAATAGCCTGATTCCTTGTCAATTTCATACTTAACGGTGTCTGAAGGAATTACTTCTATGAAGGAACGGACAACTTCAGGGCAATTTTCACCAACTGAGATACCATGCCAAGGGTGCGATTTATATCGTAGACTTATTAATTTCCAAATTTTATCAAAGGATTGTTGACTCATGTCAAATTTTGTTTTGATGCGTGTATTTTATTGAGTTTTAGATTCACAAAGGTACGAATAAGCCAAATTAAATGCCAGATACTTTTTTGGAGTTTTAGAAAGTAACAAGTTGATTTCCTTTTAGTTATGACTCATCTTCATAAGAATTGTACCTTTGAGAAATATTCGATGATTATGAAACCAGCTACCATCAGTCAGATCAAAGCAGATCTACAAAATGTTCCTCCCAAGGATTTAATTGCTATTATTTTAAGACTTTCTAAATATAAAGTAGAAAACAAGGAATTGGTTTCTTATTTATTATTTGATGCTGAGGATGAATCTTTCTATGTGGAACAAATAAAAATTTCCATGGATGAACTTTTCAAAGAAATAAATACTGATCATCTGTACTATGCAAAGAAAGGGATTCGAAAAACGCTAAGGCGAATTGATAAATATATTCGATATTCTTCAAAACCAATTACAGAAACAGAATTGAGAATTTACTTTTGTGAAAAATTGCAGGCTTCCAAAATTCCAATCTATCTCAGTCAAGTTTTGTTGAACCTTTACAATAGTCAGCTTAAGAAAATTGATAAAGCCATGAGTAAGATGCACGAAGACGAGCAATTCGATTTTATAAATCGAATTGAGCAGATAAAATAATTCACTTAAACTTGAATCGAGAATCAACTTCTTTATGGCTGAACGTTTAAATACACAATTGAGAAGGGCATATTTGGACCTTAAAAGAAAATCTAAAATTGAAAATTTCCTTAGGGAATTGAATGCTAGAAAACCAATCTTGAAAAAAGAATTAGTTCACTTGAATAATTTAATGGCTAAAGAATATTTGGATGTTGTTAGGTTGGAGAAGAAAAGGATTAGACCATTATTTCAATTTTTCTTAGGAACTTTAGAAGAGGCTCTTGACAAGGAACGACAAGAATTTTTACTCGCAGTACTCAATCATCAAGCAAAAGAACAAGAACTTAAATCCATATATTTTCAAGAAAAGGTCCTTTCAGAAAAGTTAATTGAATTGAAATCATCTAAGAAGGATTTCGAAAAAATCAAAAAGAAGTATTTTATTCAAGTAAATCTCAACGATCCTAAAAAGGCTAAAAGGCTAACTGGCATTAGAATCCATATACTTGAAGTGCAAGGGAACATTAGAGAGATAAAAGAAGCACTCGCAGCCGCTAAAAAATCAACTCCCTACTTGGATGGATTGAGAAATGAGCTTCAACAATTAAATCCCTGGGGTTTGACTGGCAGTAATTTAGACATGGGAGGAAAAGGAAGAATGTCGAGCTATAAAAAGAAAAAGTTCATTGATAAAACAAAGGTGAAAGCCTTAAAGACAAAAAAGCAACTCGATAAATTTGAATTGGAATTGAGAGATGTTTCTAACTCTATTAAGGTAAATTTTGACGTTGAATTGCTTTCAATAAAAGAATTTCTTGATGTATTTTTTGATAACCTAATTACGGATTGGATTGTGAAGGACAAAATTGAATCCGCAATCATGTCGATAGATATCATCCAAGATAGAATACTTCGAACCGAAAAGGTGCTACAATTTGAAAAGGATAGATTTGAATCGGAAATCAAAACTTGGGAAACTCGCTCCAATGAAATATTGTTAGAGTAAGATCATAATCAGTTTCATACCATTCCTATTAATATCTTAAATGAAAAAGCCCTTCCGGAGAAGGGCTTTTGTGGAGAATATCGGAGTCGAACCGATGACCTCTTGCATGCCATGCAAGCGCTCTAGCCAACTGAGCTAATCCCCCGTATACCTAAGAGGTGCGCAAAAATACAACTAATCCAGAATTTTTGTAATGAATTCAAAAAAAAGGCCCGATCAAAGTGACCGGGCCAAAAGTAGTTTTAATGTATTCGCAGGTTTACTGCTTAAAAGTAAATTCTAAAGTTCTACTATCATTCGTCCCACCACCAAGGTAGTTTAGACGACTTTCTGGAATTCCACCTTTCTTAAGATAATCTACGGCTGAACGAGCTCGAACATCTCCCAAGGAAACTTCCTTACTTCCACGGTAAGTTCCTTTCTCGCCACTAATAAATCCAGTAATGTCCAATCTAGCATCGGAACATTCTTTCATTAGAAGAACGACATTGTCGAGTTGTTTTCTAGATGCAGAATTTAATCGAGTGGATTCTTTTGAAAAGCGAATCTTATCAGAACCAAAGTCCCTAGGGAAGGTATGTTCAGGATCTGCTAAGAAATTAGCCATTTGGAATTCCATGCTTCCAGGAGTAAATCCAAGGCCTGCACCATCTGTACACAATGGAGCCAATGGAGCTGCTGGCGCTGTGACAGTTTCAGAAATTTCTTCAACCGGCGCAACTACGGCAGCCTTATTACAGCCATCACATCCTTTGAAGTACCAAAGAGCTAGTAACAAGAGTAACAAAGGTAATAACCATTTCAACCATCCAAATCCTCCACTTGTGGCAGCGGCAGTAGTTGCTGCTGCAGCGGCGACAGGAGCTGCAACCGGAGCTACTTTCTTTTTCTCCTGAACAACTGGTGCTGGTTTAGGCGTTGGTTTAGGAGCCGGTGGTGGTGGCGGTGGTGGAGTGACTACAGTCGCTGCGGCGGCTGCCACTGCTCCTAGTCCTAACCATTTTCCTGCGCCAGAACCACGAACGGCTTTGAAATCGGCCATCATAGCTCCTTTATCCTTGTAGTAACAACTACGACCAATTTCTTGGTGATTCCCAGCTTTTAAATAGTAGTAATGATACTTGTCATTTAAAGCTGTAGCTGTTCCCCAACGCTTATCTATAGGTGCATTTTTCTTAACGGATTCAATTCCATTATCTCTAGCACTTTCAGATTTATAACCTTCAGATCTTAAATAGGTCTTCTTGTTATTCCCATTAAGCGCAAAGTAGAATTCTTTATTTTCATTATCCTTGAATTTATAAAAGCCTTCTGGGCCTCCATAAGCTTCACAAGGAAGATAATCATCTTGAATCGCAGTCGGTTTAGCTGCTTGGGCTGCAGCTAACGCTGCTGCTTTAGTTTTCTCAGCCTCTGCTGCTGCTTTGAGTCGAGCTTCTTCTTTAAGCCTTTCCTGTTCTTTTTCGGCAGCTAGACGCTTCTCTTCTTCTAGTTTAGCTTTACGAGCGTTTTCACGTTCTTGAACTTGTCGCTTGGCTTCCGCTTCTGCTTCTTCCTCTTTCTTTCGCTTCGCTGCTAATGCCGCTGCCGCCGCCGCTGCTGCTGCTGCCGATGCCGCTTGTGCTGCCTTAGCTTTTTCAGCTTCCTCTAATTTGCGTTTTGCCTCAGCTTCAGCTGCTAGTCTTGCTTTTTCGGCTTCCTCAGCTTTACGCTTAGCTTCAGCTTCCGCAGCTAGTCTTGCTTTTTCAGCTTCTTCCGCTTTACGTTTAGTCTCAGCTTCTGCAGCTAGTCTTGCTTTTTCAGCTTCAGCTGCTTTACGCTTAGCCTCATCTTCAGCTGCACGCTTAGAGGAAATAGAATTTCCAGTCATCCAAGCTCCTGCCATCATAGCAGCACCTTTTCCGACCAAAGAGTCTCCACCTCG
>CALGJW010000326.1 GCA_937930025.1 uncultured Saprospiraceae bacterium
GGCAGGAAGTGGCTGGGTTGGAAAAAATACTTTGCTGATCAATCCCAAAAAAGGTTCTTATTTTTTTCTAGCAGAATTAATCATCGATCTTGAATTAGAGGCAGATTCTCCCATAAAAGACTATTGTGGAACTTGTGCCAAGTGCATAGATGCCTGTCCTACAAATGCCATTAATAAGGAGGGCTATTTATTAGATGCTAGTAAATGTATTTCTTATTTAACGATTGAATTAAAAGAAGCAATTCCAGCAGCCTTTTCTGATCAAATGGAGAACTGGGCATTTGGTTGTGATATCTGTCAGGAAGTCTGTCCTTGGAATCGTTTTGCAAAATCAAATGAGGAACCGGCGTTTGAGCCTAAAGAAGGATTATTGGAATTCTCAAAAAGTGATTGGCATGAAATGACAGAAGAAGTCTTTAAAAAAGTCTTCAGAAAATCTGCGGTAAAGAGAACTAAGTTCTCAGGTCTTCAAAGAAACCTAAAGTTTTTAAGAAAAAAGGAATTGAATAGCGATTAGTGATGCTCTACAGTTGTCGCAAAACCGGGTAAGACATTAATGTCCGTCCAAAAATTAGCAATAGCACTGATACTCTCAGCATATTCATCGGCTGTCATTGGTTTTCGAACGAAAGCGTTTGCTCCAAAATCATAACACTCGAATATTTTCTCTTGCTCTACAACCGATGAGAAAACAACAACTGGAACTTTTCTAAGCTCTTCATCAACGTAAAGTTTTTTAAGCACCTCTAAACCATCCACATTTGGCATGTCAAGATCTAACATTACAAGCGCAACCTGACTTAATGTTTCTTGGTTTAAATGATCGATTAATTCCTGACCGTCTTTAACATGAATTAACTCCAAGCCCAATGATAGGTTCTCGAAGGTTACCTTCATAAGTTCAAAGTCAGAAATCTGATCTTCAGCAATTATTACTTTTCTTGCTTTACGCATTACGAATGATCTTTTTTAGTTTTTTTTGGGCGTATTAAGTTCTTCTAGGTTACTATCTCTGACAATATAAAGGGGTCTTCCTCTCAAATTAGTATTCATTCTACTAAGATATTCCCCGATAATACCAACAGCTATCATTTGAATTCCACCAATAAATAATATCGTGAGAATCAAAGATGTCCATCCTGGTTCGTAATCTTCGAGCACGAATCGGGAATAGATAGCATATAACATTACTACAAAAGCGAAGCCAGAAACGATAAATCCGAAGTATGTGACGATTTTTAATGGTAAATCCGAAAAAGAAGTGATACCATCCAGAGCAAATTTTAACATTTTTCGGTAAGTATACCCTGTGTTTCCGGCGTTTCTCTCTTGTCTTTCATAGGTAATAAAAGTTTGATTAAATCCTACCCAAGCAATTTGCCCACGTAAATATTTATTCTGCTCGGGCATTCTGCGCAGTAATTCCACCACTTTTTTATCAATTATTCTAAAGTCTCCAGTGTCTACAGGTATTTCAATTGTAGTAATTTTGGATAGGATCCGATAAAAATATTTGGCGGTCCAAAGCTTTAATTTGCTTTCTCCTTTGCGCGTAGCCCTTCTAGCGTATACGACCTCATATCCTTCCTTCATTTTATTATAAAGGTCAATGATTGCTTCAGGAGGATCTTGTAAATCAGCATCAATTATTACCACCGCCTCCCCTGTGACATGGTCAAGCCCAGCAGTCACAGCTATTTGGTGCCCAAAATTGCGACTAAAATCAAGGAATTTTACCGTGCTATCCTTAGCAGCCAACTGGTGCAAGAAGAGTAAGGATTGGTCACGACTGCCATCATTTACAAATACCAACTCGTGACTTACTCCCAGTGTTTTTACTACTCCTTTCAATCGATCATATAACAATGGAAGATTATCTTGCTCGTTATATACCGGTATGATGATTGACAACTCCATAGATGCTTGGTCAGTGATTTACTTTCACAAATATAAAGCAAATCGACAGTAGGCTATGGGGAATCAGCCGTTTGTTATATTTGGACATAATTATGAAAAAATTTACCTCAATTCCCTTAGTATTTCTTAGTCTTCTCGTTCTTTTCAATGCTTGCAGTGGTGATCAATCGGCCAGAAATTCGATTGAAAAGACTCCAGCGAATGAATTCGAGTCAAAAACGGCCAATGAAAAGAACAAAATCAGCTCTAAAAAGCAAATATTATTTTTTGGAAATAGCTTGACTGCGGCCTATGGCATTGAGGAAGAAGAAGGATTTGTTAGTTTAATTCAAAACAGGATTGATTCTTTGAAGCTCAATTATATCTGTGTAAATGCAGGATTGAGTGGTGAAACAACTGCCGCAGGGAAGAACAGAATAGAATGGATCATGAAAAATAATGAACCAGACGTATTTATTTTAGAACTTGGTGGGAATGATGGGTTGCGTGGGATTGATCCGCAAAGTTCAAAAGCAAATTTGCTCAGCATTATTAATGTTGTACGAAATAAGAATCCAGAAACAAAAATATTGCTCGCAGGCATGGAGGCGCCGCCAAATATGGGTGAAACATACACTAAAGCATTTCGCGGCATCTATACTGAGTTAGCTCAAGCGTATAAATTGAAATTAATTCCCTTTTTATTGGAAGGAGTGGGAGGAATTACCGATCTTAATTTAAAGGATGGCATTCACCCTAATCAAAAAGGCCAACTTATCGTAACGGAAACCATCTGGAAATATCTGGAATCAATGTTATAATTTATGAAGTCATGGAGTAGATATCTTGCTTTTGCTGTTGGAATCCTGATAGTCTTATTTATTGGCTATTACTTTTCCAATATCGTGACTTTCGTCTTGATTTCATGGGTTTTATCACTCATTGGACAACCCTTGATGAATTTTTTTCAACATAAAATTCCGTATAAAAAGTTCAAAATAGGAAGGTCCCTTAGCGCAGTGATAACCATAATCATTTTCATTTTAGGCTTTACTTTTTTAATAGCAACATTTGTCCCACTAATAGTAGAACAGGCTCGGAACCTTTCAGATGTAGATTATCAAAGTATCACTTCCGCTTTAGCTGAGCCGCTTAAAAAAATTAATGAGTGGCTTACCAAAATGGGATTGGCAAATGCTAATAACTCTGCAGAGCTCCAGTTGCAAACAGGCTTGAAAACTTGGTTCAATCCTGAAGCTATTAGCAATCTCTTTGGTTCTTTACTTGGAATTGCTGGAAATGTAATCTTTGCAATATTCTCAATCATTTTTATCACTTTTTTCTTTTTGAAGGAAGAACATATAATGGAGACTTTCTTAACTGCTATAACTCCAGCCGGGACTGAAAAGCAAGTTAGTACTGCTCTTGAAAGTATAACTAAGTTGCTCACTAGATATTTTGGTGGTATTCTAATTCAGATCACCACAATTACTTTGGTTGTTTCGCTTGGGCTTGGGTTACTAGGCATTGAGAATGCTTTGATAATAGGATTTTTTGCTGCTTTGGTTAATGTAATTCCCTACCTCGGTCCAATCATTGGAGCCACTTTTGGGATTTTCATTACAGTTTCGTCAAATATAGATTTGGACTTCTATACTCAAATGAGCCCTCTTTTACTAAGAGTCCTGCTCGTGTTTGGTATAATGCAGTTGGTTGACAACTTCATTTTACAACCTTATATATTCTCAAATAGTGTCAAAGCCCATCCGCTCGAAATATTTATTGTCATTTTGATGGGTGCACAAATTAATGGGATCACTGGGATGATACTAGCCATTCCTGTATATACAGTCCTTAGAGTAATCGCCAAAGTCTTCCTGAGTGAATTTAAAATAGTCCAGCGTCTGACAGGAGGGATGGAATAATTCGAAAAAAAAAGGCTTCAATTTTCATCGGTGAAGAACAATGAACTATTTTCGCCTTATCTGTTTATCAACACCTAACCTTTATAAAATGAATTTGCCAAAAGAATTAAAATATACAGCTGAACATGAATGGATCCGTCTGGAAGACAATAACATCGCTGTTGTTGGGATTACTGATTTTGCTCAGGGAGAATTAGGAGACCTCGTCTATGTTGA
>CALGJW010000327.1 GCA_937930025.1 uncultured Saprospiraceae bacterium
CCTATGAAACTGGGGAAGCCGCTCACACTAAAAAAATGATGGCTGACTATGGCCTAGAGTTTGCCGCCGTAAATGCTAATATTAAGAAAGAAACCAAATGGGTACCTGGCGCTTTGTCAAGAAACGATCCGACTTTGAGAAAAGGTGCAGTAAACATAATTAAGCAAGCAAAAGACTATGCAAAAGCAGTAGGTGCACCGCTAGTTACCTGTTGCCCACTTTCAGATGGTTATGATAATCTATTTCAAATTGACTATAAAAAAACTTGGAGAAATATGATCGAAGCAGTGGAAGAAGCCGCTGATTACTTGCCAGAAATTCCACTATTTTTAGAATATAAAATAAACGAAACCCGCGTTCATTGTCAGTTGGACAATTGTGCGCGAACGATTTTGTTTTTGAAAGAAGTAGGGAATAAAGCGACTGGTGTAACTATTGATTTTGGACATTCCCTTTTGGCAAAAGAAAACCCTGCTCAAGTATTAGCACTTTGTGAATCATCCGGTGTAGATTATTATCTGCATACTAACGACAATGATTTTAATTTTGATTGGGATTTGATTTCAGGATCTAGGAATTTCCTCCATACCGTTGAATTTTTGTTCTGGGCAAAGGAATATGACTACGATAAATACTTTACAGCTGATGCTTCACCGAGAATTTTCGACATGGTTGGATTCTTTACACTTCATTCAGAAATGAATTCTTCCATTTGGAATTTGGTAGATAAACTAGATCGAAAGAAGTACAGAAAATTGATGCATGAAGAGCAATACACCGACTTAATGCAATTAGTCAAAAAAGAAATTTATAGACTTTGATAGAATGACAAAAGCAAATAGAGACTGAAACTGGGTAAAAATAGTAGTAAGTCTAGTAATGCTTAAATATTCAATGGCTATGCATTATCTAGAATGCATAGCCATTTCTTTTGGTAAGCCCAACACTAATTGTGAAAATTCTAGTTATAATGAAGAAATTAATTTAAATTCGATCAGTTTTAACAAACTATTATTTTCCAAAGAGATTAGTGAAATGAATATACTAAGCGCTAATGAATTGACCACCCTGGCCTATAGAAAGGTGAAAGAGATGATTCTTTCTGATGAATTAAAGCCTGGTCAAAAGATTGTTCAGGATAAACTCGCATTGGATTTGGGCATTAGCCGTACGCCTTTAAGATCAGCACTTCAAATCTTAGAGGCTGAGCATCTCGTTCAATCTATTCCTAGAAGGGGAGTCATTGTCCGAAAAATATCTGATCAAAAAATAGTAGAAATTTATGATTGCCGGATTGCTTTGGAATGTATGGCAGTTCGGAATTTTATTGAAATTGCTACCGAAAAGCAAATTCTAAAATTTCAAAAATTCTTCAAAAATTTCGATACCGAGAAGCCTTTCGATTCTAAAACTTATCAAGAAGAGGACATTAAATTCCATAATTATATTATTGAAAATTGTGGCAATGAATTTCTGACTAGATTATTCCAACAAGGAAATCTTGTTTTATGTATTAGCCAAATTGGATTGATACGACCTCCTTCAGAAACGTTGTTGGAGCATCGTGCGATCATACAAGCCATAGGCGATAGGGATATTCCTAAGGCTGTAGCCTTGGCTGAAGATCATCTAGAAAAATCTAAATTTCTGGTTATGGAAAAAATTGAAAGAGAATCCTTAAGAAAACAAAACGGTTAAACTTGGAGGATTTCAGCTATGGTTAATAGACCAGCAGAATATTATTCGCAATTCCCAAAAACACAATTTTGTTCCTTAATTCCTGCTTATCCAGCAGTAAATTTCAATTTTAACACTTGTTGCAAAAGAAAGTATTTCAGATTGGTCGGCATATCGATTATTTTATTAATTTTGTATACGGTATACAGTATGTGAAATCGTAAATATTTGTTATTCAGCTGTTTAACGTTGTTTAAGCGTATTGTAAAGACAAAATATGGCAAGAGCCTATATTTTTTTGTTTAATATAATATTGTATACGGTATACAAAATATATGCAAATTGAAGATAGTCTTGGCCCGTTTATACAGACCTTGAACGAAAGGAGCTTTTGGATTGAAGTGTCAAACATGAAAGAACTTACAAATAGAGAGTTGAGCAGTCTGGCCTATAAAAAAGTAAAGGAGATGATATTATCGAATCAATTACGGCCTGGAGAAAAAATAGTACAAGATAAGCTGGCGACTACTTTAGGTATTAGTCGAACTCCCTTACGCACGGCACTTCAAATGTTAGAATCAGAATATCTAGTAGAATCAATTCCAAGACGAGGAGTAGTCGTTCGAAAATTGTCTAACGAGAAAATGGTTGAAATATATGATTGTCGAATTGCATTGGAGAGCACGGCTGTAAGAAGATTTACCCAAATAGCAACTAAAGATAAGATTGAGCGCGTAAAAAGATTTTTCTCTGATTTCATAAAACAATCAAATATCGATGTCGAAAAATATCAAATTGAGGATATAAAATTTCATGATTACATTATTACTAATTGTGGCAATTCTTTTCTAGGTAAACTTTTTCAACAAAGCAATCTTTTGCTCTGCATCAATCAAATCGGATTAGTAAGGCCAGCGCATGAAACGCTTCCTGAACACTTGAAAATAATTAATGCCATTGATGATGGAGATTGCAATCTCGCAGTAGAATTGACAAAGGATCATTTGTTGAAATCAAAAGACTTAATTACTAGAAAACTATGATGACAATATTTAATATGTAAACATTTTTTTTTAAAAGGCCTAAAGCATTTTTAATTAAATTATTCAAACCAAAGATTATGAAAGAAAGATTACTCTTTATTCTCCTGATGGCTATAAGTCTGACGCCCCTATGGTCTCAGCAAACTGTAAAGGGGAATATTACTGATGCCAAGGATGGTACTCCCCTGATTGGTGTGAGTATTATGAATGTAGATTCGAAAACTGGAACAATTACTGACATAGAAGGAAACTATGAAATTTCAGTTCCAGCGAATGCCACCCTCAAATTTTCCTATACTGGATACGCAGATCAATCCATTGCAGTTGGGACTCAAACAGAGATCAATGTAAAGATGGCGGCAGGTCTGTTATTAGATGAAGTTGTAGTGACTTCGTTAGGAATGAAAAGATCTAAGAAAGCCCTTGGTTATTCCGTCACAGAAGTTGATGGAAGCTCTTTTCAAGAAGCCAGGGAAAATAATATTGCTAATTCTTTAGCTGGTAAAATTGCGGGAGTTAATGTAAGTAGCATTGCTTCTGGACCTGCCGGCTCAAGTCGTGTTATCATCCGAGGAAGTACTTCATTAACTGGAGGAAATCAACCATTGTATGTTATAGATGGTATTCCAATTGACAATTCAGGATTTGGTCAAGCGGGAATGTGGGGAGGAACAGATGGAGGTGACGGAACATCAAGTATTAACCCAGATGATATTGAAAATATAACAGTGTTAAAGGGAGCCAATGCGGCAGCTTTATATGGTTCAAGAGCCTCAAACGGTGTTATCCTTGTTACCACAAAATCAGGTAAGGCTCGTAAAGGAATTGGAGTTGAATTTAGTTCAAATTTAGTATTTGAAAAATTCAATAATTTCTACGACTTTCAAGAAGAGTATGGTCAAGGTTCTCGTGGAAGAAGGCCAGCAAGTGGCTTGGATGCTTGGGATATTGGAACGAGTAACTGGGGAGAAAAATACGATGGAGCACCTACACCACAATTCGATGGTGTAGATCGACCCTATTCTTATGCAGGAAATAATTTCGATCGATTCTATCAGACCGGAACTACTTTTACAAATTCATTGGCCTTCTCAGGAGGAAGTGAAAACCAAAGGGTAAGATTCAATTTTTCAAATTTGGATAATAAAGGAATCATTCCCAATGCCGGTTTTAATAGAAGAAATGTAAGTCTTTCTTACAATGGAAAGTATGGAGAAAAATTAACGGTCAGTTCAAAAATTTTGTACTCAAATGAGAAAGCAGCTCACCGACCAAGAGTTGCTGATTCGCCAGGTAACGCTGCAGAAGCAATTGCGAGACTGCCCGGAAATGTGAATGTAGAAGACTTGAGTGGTGATATTGATAAACCCGGAGCGATTCCAACAGGAGTGACAACATTTGATAGTAAAGCTACTGGGGAAGAGCTACAACTTTCGCCAGATCTTTGGAATACTAATCCCTATTGGGCAGCTTCTGCATTTAATAATTCGGATACAAGGGATAGAATAATTAGTGCCAATACTGCGAAATTTGACATAACTGATTTCTTGTATGTTCAGGGAAGAGTTGGAGTTGATTGGTTTACAAGAAGAGCCCGAGAGGTAGAACCTTATGGGACCGGATTTAGAAGGACTGGAACAGTTTCCGAAGAAGAAAGGAGAGTTAGAGAGACTAACCTTGAAGCAATAATTGGACTTGATAAAAATATTGGAGACATCTCTTTAAATGTTTTTGTAGGAGGAAACCAAATGCGTAGAAGCTTGGATAGATTGAGAGTCTCGGGAAGTGTGTTTAAAATTCCATTCTTTCCAACATTAGCTAATTTGACTAATCGTAATGGAGAAATTCAACAAAGTGATGAAGGGATCAACTCTGTATTTGGATCCGCCAGTGTTGGTTTTAAAAGTATGGTTTACTTGACGGCAACAGCCAGGAATGATTGGTTCTCAACTTTGAATCCAGAAACAAATTCCATTCTATATCCTTCTATAGGAGGTAGTTTTGTTTTTAGTGAATTAATGGATGTAAACAAAGGTTTATTGACTTTTGGTAAACTAAGAGCATCATGGGCACAAGTAGGTGGGGATACTGATCCATACAGATTGTTATTGAGTTATGGACTTGGACAAGGACATACAGGTGTGACAACTGCTTCCATAAATCAAAATTCTATTCCTAATAATGAACTGAAGCCGTTAACCTCCACTGAATTTGAAATAGGAGCGGACTTGAGATTTTTGAAGAACAGATTAGGAGTAGATATTACTTATTATGCTCAAAATACGGTTGATGATATCTTGGATGCAACCGTATCTGTCACCTCTGGATTTGGGGGAACGACATTGAATATCGGTCAGTTGAAAAACAATGGAATTGAATTATTGGTTACAGGTAGCCCTATTCGTAAGCGTGATTTTTCTTGGGATGCTGGATTTAATTTTTCAATTAACAATAGTGAAGTTGTTTCATTGTCTGAAGGAATCACTTCCATTAAAATCGGAGAACCAAGAACAAGAGTTGCATTCATTAATCAAATTGTTGGTGAAGGTTTTGGGGCGATTACAGGATTTACACAGATGATGATTGATGGTCAGCCCGTTTTTGATTCAGAAAGTGGTGCACCAATAAGATCTACTGAAACTTCAATCATTGGAAATGGTGTACATAAATTTGTTGGAGGATTAACCAATAACTTAAACTTCAAAGGAATTTATTTAGACTTTTTAATTGACTTTAAAGCTGGAGGTGATTTGTACTCAGGTACTAATGTTCGACTTACAGGTAGAGGAGGAAAGCACAAGCAAACTGTAGAAGCACATTCTGGAATTGGCTATGTTTCTGAAGGACGCGAAAAATTAACAGTTACTGGGGTGGATGCAGAAGGAAACCCATTGACTAAAACGCTGGATGAAACTGAGATTCCTGAGTTCTGGTCTAAATATTCTGAATTGTCAGATCGATTCGTTTATGACGCCTCTTTTGTGAAATTCCGACAGTTAAGTCTTGGTTATAATTTACCAAGTAAACTTTTAGAAAACACACCAGTTCAATCGGCTAGCTTGTCTATAGTAGGAAGAAATCTATTTGTACTATTTACCAATGTCGAAAATGTTGATCCGGAATCAAACTATGGAAATACGAATGCTCAAGGTTTTGATTATTTCGGACAGCCAACAACAAGAACCTTTGGATTTAATTTGAAGGTTGGATTTTAAGTTGATCAATTGATAAAAAATAAAATAATGAAATATTTAAATAAATTATTCATCATTGCTTTGGCTTTTATGATTCCGTTATCTGGATGTAATACGGAAGAATTACAAGAGCTAAACATTGATAAAAATTCGTCTAACGAATTAGATTGGAAATTTCTTTTCACTCAAGGAACTCTTCAGACTGCAGAAAATAGATACGTAAACGGACGTGTTCATTTAACGCTTTGTGGATCATTGATTCAACATACTGCCACCTTAAGTGGAGATGGCGATTATGGGGATGGAGACAAATATTTGTATAACCTAGATGCTCAGAATGCTTACATGCAAAGAATGTATACTGGGCCTCTTAAAACTTTGGCTGAGGTAATCAAGCAGACTGGACCAGATGGACTAAATCCTACTTGGACTAATTTGCATCATATGGCACAAGTAGTGTACATGATCCCAATGCATATCATGACAGACCTCTATGGGAATGTTCCTTATTCTGAAGCAAATAAAGGCTTCGAAGGAATATTTTTTCCAGTATACGATTCTCAAGAATCAATCTACAGCGATATGTTGCTGAAATTGGAAGCTGCTGCCAACTCAATTGGTAATGGTCCCGATGAAGTAGGTTCGGCAGATATTCTTTTCAATGGTGATTTTGCACAGTGGAAAAAATTTACTAATTCCCTGATGCTTAGACTAGCGATGCGTGTTTCTGAAAAGAATCCTGCATTAGGAGAAGAGTTTGCTAAAAAAGCTATAGCTGGAGGAGTAATGGAAAGCAATGATGATAGTGCGTATCTGAGAATGGCTGATGGTCCGGATGAATGGTTGAATCAAAATGGATTATCAAGAGCATTGATTCCAAATGATTGGGGAGCGGATAATGTATTGAGTCAAACGATAGTGGACCGATTAAAAAGTACGGGCGATCCTAGATTAGGAATATTTGCAGTAAGAGGGCCTTTCGATGGACCATTTTTAACCGATGCAGCCGACCAAAAAGGATTGCCTAATGGATATGATGGATTGACGATTCTGGATTTTCTAGGGGAAACTGAGCCAATCGCAGCAGATTCTGTTTTCTCAAGAATTAATCCTTTGTTATTAGATCGTTCGGATCCTTTCTTGCTATTAAATTACCCAGAAGTGGAATTGTTGTTAGCGGAAGCAGCTTTAAAAGGCTGGACAACTGATGCGGAAGGACACTATAATGCAGGGGTAAGAGGCGCGATGCAGATGTGGTCCATTTTCGATGATTCTTTTGTTGCTTCTGATGCTGATGTGGACGCTTACTTATTGGCAAATCCTTTCAACGATACAGAAGAAATGGTTGGAAATCAAATGTGGTTGGCCACATTTATGAATTGGTATGAAGCATTCTCTGCCTATAGAAGAACAGGATTTCCGCAATTACAAGAGGTGAACTATCCAGGTAATATTTCTGGCGGGAAAATCTTCAAAAGATTGCAATACTACACAGATGAGGTGGCAGGTAATCCAAACTTGCAGAGTACAGGAACTACACCGGACCTCGTGACCACCGCTGTTTGGTGGGACGTAGATTAAGAGTTTTTATTTTTAAGCTGATGTGTAATATTTTGTACCTAAGAATGATTTTTAAAAAAATAAAAGTTTCATACTAATTTAAGGAAAATAGGGTGATGATAGCATCTCCCTATTTCCTTTCTTTAATGAGATATTAATTTTGTCAAGTCATTTGTTCTGTATAAACTTCACAATGATCTTGCGGTACCGATTCGAGTCGGTACCGTTTATTTTTTTCTGACACCTTTCGATCGTGAAATTATAATATGGAATATTGAAAAAGCGGATTAAAGAATTGCTGTAATGCGGATTAATATTGAAATCTGCCTATCCTTGCGCCAAATCAGGAGGACTGTCAAAGTACCTACCTTTGCCGAATTTTTACGTTTAACCAAATAATAATTTAATTATTTTTCTATGCGTAAGTCAGGCAGGTGCAATATTTTCAATTGTAATCGGAATTGTTCGTATTTTCCGAAATAGAAATTGATTTGGAATATGATGTATAAATTGATCAAGAATTCAGCGCTTCTCTTTTTTTTTGCAATGCTCTTGCTCTTATTTGCTCTCAGTTGCCTTTCAGAAAGTAATTCACCACAAGAAAGACCAGGAGCAACTAAAAAGGCTTTCTTTCAATTAAAAGATGCTTTCCAAACTGGTATTACTTTCTCTAATAATGTTGTAGACCAACGGGATTTCAATATTCTAACTTATCGAAATTATTACAACGGAGGTGGAGTAGCTATAGGAGATATTAATAATGATGGGTTGTCAGATATTTTCTTCACTTCAAATTTAGAAAAAAATCAATTATACCTCAATAAAGGTGATTTCACTTTTGAAAATATTTCGAAGCAAGCCCAGATAGGCGGTAAAAAATCTTGGAGCACCGGAGTCACGATGGCAGATGTCAATGGCGATGGATGGTTAGATATTTACGTTTGCAATTCTGGCGATGTAAAAGGAAACGACAAAGAGAATGAATTATTTATCAATACTACCAGCACTTCTACAAACAATGAGATTTCATTCAAAGAGGCTGCAGCTACATTTGGATTAAACAATAAAGGGTATTCTACCCAAGCGGCATTTTTTGATGCAGATATGGATGGGGACCTAGATGTCTATCTTTTAAATAATAGTTTTAAAGATCCAAAGAAAATAGAATTGTATCGCAGCATGAGGGATATTCCTGATGAACTTGGTGGAGACAAATTGTACAGGAACGATAATGGGAAATTTGTAGATGTGACAACTGAATCTGGAATTTATTCAAGTGCTATAGGATTTGGATTAGGTGCTTGTATTGGGGATGTCAACCAAGATTATTTGCCCGACATTTATGTAAGTAATGACTTTTGGGAACGCGACTATTTATATATTAATCAAGGGAATGGTCAATTCTCAGAAGAATTGATTGATCGAATAAATTTTTGCCCGATCTCAAGTATGGGCGGAGATATTGCGGATATGAATAATGACGGCTTTCCAGAAATAGTTTCTACGGATATGTTGGCGGGAGATAATTATCGTTTAAAGGCGGTTTCTGCTTTTGATCCTTTCCATTTGGAAGATATGAAGTACCGCGCTAATTATCATTATCAAATTGGACAAAACTGCATGCAACTGAATGATGGTCATGGTCGATTTCAAGAAGTAAGTATGATGGCCAATGTCGGAGCGACTGATTGGAGCTGGGGTGCTCTGGTTTTTGATTTCGAAAACGATGGCAAAAAAGATCTTTTTATTAGCAATGGTATTCAACGAGATTTGATGAATTTGGACTTTAGAGATTTTATGAAGAACTCTGGTGAGTATGCGAAAATAGCTGAAAATGAAGCAATAGATTTTCGGAATTTGATCAAACAAATGCCTACTCAACCTTTAAGTAACTATGCCTTTGTCAATAATGGAGACCTGAAATATGATAATCAAACTGTAGAACTTGGTTTGGACCAAGCTTCTTTTAGCAATGGCTCAGCATACGCTGATTTAGATAACGATGGCGATCTGGACTTAGTAGTAAATAATGTAAACATGCCGGCCTTTGTTTATCAAAATCAGTCCGAATCACTTAACAATAATTATCTAAAAATAAAATTTGAAGGATCAGTTAAAAACCCATTTGGCATTGGTGCTCAAGTAAAAATATTTCATGGGGAAGATCAACAACTGTTGCAAAATTTCAACACACGTGGATTTGAAAGTAGTGTCGAACCTAATTTGATATTTGGCCTAGGAAAAAATAAAGTAATAGAAAAATTAGAAGTTATTTGGCCAGATAAAAAAAGTCAGACACTTTCCAATGTAGCAGTGAATCAAACACTTGTCTTGAAGTATAATTCTGCCAATCAAGTGTCTCTAAGCCGAGAAATAAAATCAACACTTTTCTCTGAACAAGCTTCCCAACTTATAAAAGGAAACAGGAAACATGTTGAAAATAGGTATAATGACTTTGATCATGAGCCACTGCTCACAAGTATGTTATCTAAGGAAGGTCCGAGAATTTTGAAGGGAGATGTAAATAATGATCAACGAGAGGACTTCATCCTCCTTGGTGCAAAGAATGATTCTGATAAGCTATTTATTCAATCAAAAGAAGGTCGATTTAGAGAGAAAAATGTTCCCCACTTTACTGCTACTAAAGAATTTGAAAGCGGAGATGGAGCACTGTTTGATTTTGACGGCGACGGAGATTTAGATCTGATATTATCTACCGCTGGAAATGAATATCAAGATGGTGGAAAGTATTTTATACTTCGACAATTTATCAATGATGGCATAGGGAATTTTAAAGTGGACAATTCAAAAATTCCACAAGTGATCGGTAATTTCTCAACAGTAAAAACGGCGGATATTGACAATGATGGGGATCAAGATTTATTTCTCGGGGCGAGGCTGGTTCCAGGAAATTATGGAATGCCACCAAAAAGTTACTTGCTGCGAAATGACAATGGGATTTGGAGCGATATATCTTCTGAGGCAATTAGTGGAGTAGGTATGGTAACCGATGCCAATTGGGCGGATATTGATAACGATGGGTTTCAAGATCTTATCGTAGTGGGCGATTGGATGGAGGTATCAATCTTTAAAAATAACGATGGAAGTTTATCCTTAAAAGAATCTATCGTAAATAGCAGCGGTTGGTGGAATCGAATTGAAGCGGCAGACTTAGATCAAGATGGCGACGTCGATTTTGTATTAGGAAATCGTGGAACCAATTCTAAATTTAAGGCGAAAATCAATCAGCCGCTTTCGATGTTTGTCAACGATTTTGATGGCAATGGGAAAAGTGAGCCAATCATTAACTGGTTTGCGCCCTTAGAAAATAAAGCGTACCCTTTTGCAAGTAAAAAAGATTTAATCGGTCAAATTCCTCAGTTGCGAAAAAGCAATCTGAAGTACGAAGACTATGCCAATAAAACGTATGAAGATTTGTTTGATGTGGAAATGCGGAAAACTGCCTTTGCATATAAAGCGGTCACTTTGGAATCTGCGATTCTTTGGAATGAAAGCGGGAATTTTTCTTTGGAAGCATTGCCTAAAGAAGCACAAGTAGCTCCAATCTTCGGAATCATTGCAGACGATTTGGATGGTGATCAAATCCCGGATATTTGGCTTGGAGGAAATCTTTATGCTTTACAACCTCAAGTCGGTCGACATGATGCAAGTCGAGGTGTATTCTTAAAAGGAACAGGAAATGGAAAATTTGATGTTTTATCATCAAGTGAATCAGGAATCTTTGTGGAAGGCGAAGTCCGAGATGCAGTAGTCGTAATATCTGGTAAGAAAAAAAATATATTGATCGCACGAAATAATGACGAAGTATTATTATTTCGAAAATCAAATTAAATATTTAAGAACGAAAATCATGAGAATCTTATTTGTTTCTATCGTCCTATTTGTCGTAACGAGTTGCAATTCTACGAATAGCGTTGGCCTTTGGAAATCTGTAGTGGCCTTGGATAAAAGTGAGCCAGTGGAAAGACATGAGGCCGCATTTGTTGGGGTAGGGAAAAAATTGGTGTTATTGGGAGGCAGAGGAATTCGACCAGTAAGTATTTATAATACCGAAACCAAGAATTGGAAAAATGGATCTAAACCTCCGATTGAATTGCACCATTTTCAACCGGTAATTTACCAAAGTAAAATTTATATAGTCGGAGCTTTGACAGGAGGCTGGCCAAATGAAACACCCGTTCCTAATATTTATATTTATCATCCAAATTCAGATAAATGGGAAGTAGGACCTGAAATTCCTTCAGACCGACGAAGAGGAGCTGCAGGTGTGGTGATTTACAATGACAAACTATACCTTTCTTGTGGGATCAAAAATGGACACATCGGTGATCACAAGAAATGGTTAGATAGCTATGATTTTAAAACCGGAAATTGGGAGAAACTGGCCGATGCTCCAAGAGAACGAGATCATTTTCATGCCGTAGTGGCCCATGATAAATTATATCTCGCAGCGGGTAGACTCACAACTACCGGAGATAATAATTTTGGGAATACCATTGGCGAAGTAGATGTTTATGATTTGAAAAGTAAACAATGGAAAACTTTGCCAAATAACCTTCCGACTCTGAGAGCTGGAAATACGGCTGTGTTGTTTCAAAATGAAATTCTAGTAATCGGTGGCGAATCAGACTCCCAAGAAATGGCTCATGATGATGTTGAAGCTTTGCAATTGAAAAAAGAAACGTGGAGGAAATTGGCACCAATGAAAGAAGGTCGACACGGAACTTCCGCTATATTATTTGATCAAAAATTATACCTCGCTTCTGGGTGTGGAAAGCGAGGAGGAGAACCAGAATTAAAATCAATGGAATGTTTTTCTAATTGAAAGAATCTTTACTTTCTAGATCATGAAATTTAAATTGTTCACCTTCCAATTTTTACTCCTTTTCTTCCTATTTGGGAATGCACTGAAACTGTCTGCTCAAAATGGATGGTCTTCAATGCTCAACGGAGTAGGTAGTTTTTCTTCGCCAAGAGTGACTGATCTTAATGGAGATGGAATTCAGGATATTGTGATGGGCGCGGGGAGATTGGAATTCCAAGCTTGTGATTCCGCAGTGATTGCGATTAATGGCCAGGACGGAACTTTGCTTTGGAATGTATCTGCTTCGGATCAAATATTTGGCTCAGCAATATTTCAAGATGTTACTGGTGATAATGTGGACGACGCTTTTATTGGAGGCAGATCTGCTGAATTGATAGGAATCAATGGAGCAACTGGAGAAGAGATTTGGCGATTCAAAGAGGTGAATAATACAATAGATGCCAATTGGTTTAATTTTTACAATGGGCAATGGATTGCTGATCAAGATAATGATGGATATTTAGACATTTTGATTTCTAATGGGGGAGATGTAATGATAAAACCATATGATGAAAATCGACCTGCCGGATATTTATTAATTATTAGTTCAAATACTGGAAAGTTAATTTCACAAGCGTTGATGCCAGACGGTAAAGAAATTTATATGTCTCCTGTGGTTTTGAATTCAGAATCGAATGAATCTTCAGAAGTAGTTTTTGGAACTGGGGGCGAAACCGTCGGTGGCAATTTATTCGTGGCAACAATAGCAGATGTGCGAAATGAAGATTTATCAAATGCCATATTATTGGATAGTTGTGCTACAAAAGGATACATCGGACCGCCAGTACGAGTAGATATAAATGGGGATGAAAAGTTGGATATTGTTACCAGTTCCGTAGATGGTAGAATGCTCTGTTTTGATGGAGATACAAAAGAATTACTTTGGAATGTTCTTGTTCCCAATACTGAATCTTACAGCTCTATTGCCATCGGAAATTTCACAACAGACGATACTCCTGATTTTTTTGTTTCTTATGGACAAGGCATTTGGCCAAATTTAGATTGGAGTTTTCAAGTAATGGTCGATGGAAGAAATGGTAAAGTGAAATTCCAAGATTCATTAGGCTATTATCAAAATTCCACGCCTCTAGTTTTTGATCTCAACAACGATGGCCTTGATGAAGTCCTCATGAGTTTGAACTTTCAAGAAATTAATGAATTCGAACAAAAATATTTTTACAATACATTAATAGCAACTGAATTCGAAAACTTTGAAACAGTGAATCTTGCGAATAATTTTGAAGGAAGTAATCTGTCATCTACCCCTTGGATTGGTGATTTAGATGGCAATGGATTTCTAGATATTATTTACTGTCACGGAACAAATATTAGACATACTTACACTTTTGATCAAATGAAAATTATAAGAATTGACACCCAGATTCCTATTAAGAAAAAAGTAAAATGGGGCGCTTATCAAGGAAGCGGTTACGATGGAATATATCGTAAATGATTAGTTATTTATTTGCTTTTAAGACCTGCAACTTTTCATCGTTGCTACCAACTATAATCAGCCTTTCCTCGTCATTAGTTATCAACTCCAAACTTTTTACATCATAAGGAAGAAAAATGCCACTCTCTTCTCTGTTTAATGGAAAGAAGTTTCCATCTCCATCTCCGGTTAATAATAATCCATAACCTGCATCATTTCTGGTAGTTTCGACTTCTGAATTATAAAGGTTTCCCGCTAAGAATATATCCAGGTGCTCATCTCCATTGAAGTCCTCAAGCAAAATATCATTGATTGAAGAGAGCTGCGCCAAGTTGGGTAATTCACGTGTCAGGAAATTGCCATTACCCATATTTTCAAAATAAACACTGGCGAAAGTAATGGCTTCGTAATGCAGGGCGGCCGCTAATTTATCATCTCCATAGACTGTAGCTACATCTGAATTAGCAAAGATGTCGAATGACTTGAATTGCTTATTGAGCAAAGGAACTTGCTCGGAAGAACATTGCTTGCCACGCAGTGGATACTGGATGCCGAAGTTGTAATAGGTCAATACAATATCCTTCTTTTTATTATCATCAAAATCGTAGTAATAAACTTCGAATGGCTCTTTCCAAGATGCTTTATATTTATAATTTAGGCCTAAATTCCCAGCTACTAAATCTTGGTCACCATCGCCATCCATATCTGCAGTTTCCAGACTAAACCACCATCCAGCTGTAGTTTCATTTAAATTACTTTCACTAAGAATTAATTTTCCATTTCGATTTTCGAAAAGAAGAATGTTCATCCATTCTCCAACCACAGCCAAATCAAGCCAACCATCACCATTGTAATCAAACCACTTGGCATCATTAACCATTCCTAGGTCACTGAATAGATTTTGTTGTTCATTATCAGCTGCGGTAAATACACCGTTTTCATTAATCAAAAGTACACTACTCGCGGGCTCCGGGTAGGCCCAAGGCACATGACGTCCAGCGATGAATAAATCTATGTCTCCATCTTGGTCAATATCTGCCGGTCGTACCTTAGAACCGCTAAATTTCAAATCAGGTAGATTGTTTTCTGCTTTTGAGAAATTTCCTTTGCCGTCATTTAGGTATAAACGATCAGAATATCCTTTGGCGCCTTTTATAAATTCATTTCCGCCGCTAACCACATAAAGATCCAAGTCTTGATCTTGATCTGCATCAAAGAATACGGCACCTTGATCTTCATGAATTTTATCTTTAAAAAACAAA
>CALGJW010000328.1 GCA_937930025.1 uncultured Saprospiraceae bacterium
AAAAAAAGGTTTTACTAAAACCAACTGACGAATTTATTGAAGCAAAATTTGGCGATGAGTTCATGAGATATACTTCTACTCTTTCCAATCCTTTTAACAATCAATATTATAATGATACTGTTGAGTACATGATAAATGGCATCCCGACTCAAACTGTCCAAGATCAATTAAACTTGCTCCGTCACTCAGATAATGGACGAAAGTCAATTGAGATTTATATTCTTCAAGCTGCATTAACCAAAGATCAAATTCCGATTAATTTACCTCACAAAACTACTTGTGCTGTCGAACTTCAATTAAGAGATTATGATGCCAATGCACAGTCTACATTCGGTCCTTCAGATGATGTAAATTATAAGGGTGATGTACAATTGACCATAGAAAGTTGGGATGACAATAATTATTTGGAAGGTAATTTTAGTGGAAATATTTCTACAGGTACAGGTAAAGGACTTAATGTCTCAGAAGGGAAATTTCGTGTTCAAATATTTTATTAGAAAGTTATTTGTGAATTCCGTTCGCAAAAGGCTTTGCCTTGTGTGTAGCGGAAATTTAGTATTAAGATATTTTATTAGAAAGCTAGTAAGTGGTGAATCTCTAGGTAATTAATTGCTAATTTAATTACTTAGGATTCACCTAACGGGAATAATATCGGTTTTGTAATTTGTCAGCTACCAAGGCTGGAACCGACTTACAATTTCAAAATCTTAATATTCCGAAACCAAACCTTGTCTCCATGATCTTGTAATGAAATATGACCGCTCTTTGCCAATCCAAAATCTGGCATATCTTTAAACTTACTATTGGCAATCATCTCCTTCCATTGGTCTGTGTGCATTTCATATTCCACTACTTTTCTACCGTTTTGCCAATGTTCTACTTTTCCTTGATTACTGATGAGTCGAACTTTGTTCCATTCTCCCGCAGGTTTTACAGTAACATATTTACATTCAATCATGTCGTATAAATCACCTGCTCTATGTGTCGGATATTTTGTATCAGGATGACAAGTATTATCTAAGATTTGCATCTCAGGTCCAGTCAACCAAACGTGATCATATTTAGTATCTTCTACCACATTGAAAATGATTCCACTGTTTCCACAATTATTGATTTTCCATTCGATATTTAATTCAAAATTTTCGTAGGTTTTGTCTGTGATGATATCGCCACCATCTTTCACCTGCCAACTTCCATCACTCCGAGGAATTGAATTTAACATTATACTTCCGTCTTTTACTACCCATCCTGAACCCACAGTTTGTTTATTAAAATTACGCCATCCATTTGTTGTTTTTCCATCAAATAACAATTCCCATCCCGCTGCTTTTTCCGCCTCGGTTAATTTATTCATAGCAAGAATCGGAGGAGTTGTTTTTGTTCCAAAATTATTTTTTGGGATTGTATTCATTGTGTACCATCCTTCGGTCGTCCACAATTCATGATTCATTTCACTGACAAATGGCTCTAACAAATGAAGGTACACTACCCTATCTTCAGCCATTCCATTCAACTCTAAAAACACCTTTTTTCTATCTTCAGAAACATTGACAGAAAGTACTTTTAATCGTTGGTCACCTACTTTGGGACCACCATAATTTTCCGTAGGAACATACTGCCATTGTTGCACTTCATAGTTTTCTGCAAACCATCCTTGCCCCTCTTTTAAGGGTTCAGTAAATTCAATTTCAACTCCATTTGATTTTGCTCTTACTGCCAACATTTCAAATGTAGAAGTATTGTTATATTTTGCTCTTTGGATGCCATACCAAAGTTTTCCAGTCTGTTGCCAGTTACCTGTACTTCCCACACATCCCATATACAACGCTCCATCAGGCCCATAAACTAATCGATTTACGCCTCCTTCTATTCCCTGAATAAATCGAAAAACACAACCTTGATATTCGCCATTTATTTTTTCTACGAAAACTCTTTTCACTCCTCCATGTGTCACTTCGCCATGCATCATTTGACCTTTATAGGGGCCATCATTTAAGGCAATCGGAGTTGTAGGTGAATTACCAATTTCATCTTGTGGCAACCACACGACTGGCTTCGCTTCTTTCAAATTCGCAGTACCATCAAAGTCCACCGAACGAGAACCAAACCAAGCATCTTTCCGCACGTGAACTATCTTACTAGAAGGCAACCAATCTCCTTGATTATCAGCGACATAGAGTTCTCCATCTGTACCAACACCTATCCCATTTGGCGTACGTAATCCAGTAGCTACAAATTCCACTTCACCTGTCTCTTTTGAAATTTTCACTACCTTTCCTCTGTCTGGAATTTGAGGATTCATACTTGCTCCTCCAGGCAAAATTCCTGTCGCTAAAGCACCATAGAAATAACCATCTTTATACTCCAAACCAAATGCAAATTCATGGAAATTGGCACTTACTCTCCAATCATTGGAGACCGTTTGATATTCGTCAATGAGGTCGTCTCCATTGGTATCTTTTAAACGAGTTAATTCTTGTTTTTGTAAAATATAAATATCTCCATCCACTACTTTTAGTCCAAGCGGTTCTGCTAAACCTTCTGCAATTTTTTTATAAGACATTTTTTTAGGATCTCCAGTTTGCGCTCCCTCAACAATATACACACCTCCTACTTCATCCCAAGTTGAAACTACTAATCTACCATCTGGCAGAAAATCCATCCCGCCTACTTTTGGTAAAAATTCGTCTGGTCTTGCTTGACTCAAATCGTAACTTGGATGAATCGAATTTAAAGGAAATACATCGCCTGGAATTTTTTCTCCACTTGCAATTGGGAGAGAGTAACCCGTCAATTTTTCTTGGGCTGCTTTTGTGTGCGATAAGGATTCTATTGTTAAATCTTGATACTCCGTTTCGCCTTTCTTTTTCCATTGCAAAATTACATTTTTACCTCCACCACCTTGAAAGAAATCGACATACAATTGGTGCTGTCCTTTTTTCAAACCTACTACACCATCTTTAGCTTCTGATCCATGAAAGCCATCATTGTTGATTAATTCTTTTCCATCAATTTTCATTCGAGAACCATCATCACTGGTCAATCTAAAATGGTAAACACCATCTTCCGGTACTGATAAAAACCCATCAAAAATAAATGAAAAGTTGCTTTGCAAAACGCCCATATCTGCATCCATAAATTTCATCTTTGGCGTAATCCCTGCCATGATTGGTTTTTGATTTGGGTTTATATCTTTTACTGTAGTAATCGTTTTGTGTGAATGCACTTGCATCATCAAACCTGGTAACAATACATTTGCATCAACAGTAGATGCTGGCAAAAACTCATTTGGATTCGTATTCATTTCGTTCGGTTTGGCGAAATTTGAATTCCCTCCTTTATTTAAAGAAAGAATATAAGTCACCATTTGTGAAGCGTCTGATGTAGATAAATCTGGATGAGCACTCATCAGCACTTGTCCCCAAACACCTGATCCTCCTTTAATTATTTTGTTTACCAAAGGAGCAATGTTTTCTTCTACAGGTTCATACTTTGCAGCAATCTCCATGTAAGATGGACCAATAGTTTTTCGAGTTGGATTGTGGCAAGTTTTACAATCACTTTTATTGATTAATCTTTGACCGAGTGGTTGTTCCAATTCCTCCTCACTCTCGCCTTCTTTTTTATTTGGATTTTCTATCAATGGTTTTTTTACAAAAAAAGTAACCATTCGAGTACTTGCATTTGA
>CALGJW010000329.1 GCA_937930025.1 uncultured Saprospiraceae bacterium
CTTGGCTATTTTTTCAACGCTGGGTTTAATAATGGCTTACTACCTCTATAGAGAACACCTTTCGGAAGGATACTTACAAAAGGTTTGGGAGAATGAATTAGGAGGAAGATTCACTGTTCCCCAAGAAGAAAATGCTGGACCACCTTGGTATTATATCAAAACGCTTATTCAATTTCAATGCAGCTATTGGATATGGCTATTTATTCCATTTTTATTTAAGCAATTTAGAATTGAATTTATTAGTAAATATGAACAATGGCCTTTATTATCCATCTTAACCTCCGCTAGTCTTTTTATCTTTTTATCAATATCAGCTACGAAGATTCCTTGGTATGTAGCTCCTGTTTTTCCGCTCATGGCAATTGTATTTGGAGTTTTTCTGGAACAGATTTTTCAACGAATTTCAAATGCGAAGACAGTTCTAAATCAAACTAAGTTTTCATTTTTGAAAAATAAAATTGGATTTTATGCTATAGTTTTCCTTGTTCCCATTCTAATGACCTTCAATGGAGTAGTTGTTTCTCCTCACGTCAAGCTTGCAAAACTGCCATTGGCCTTTGGAGAATTTTCGAAACAATTAGAGCCGTATGATAAATATTTGATATTTGTAAACGGCTATGACGCCCATATCGATTTTCACAAAACCAGATTAAGATACGACGGCAAAGATGTCAACCGCTGCAGCAAACTGGACAGCTTCAAAAAAGGTGATTTAATCGCTGCAGGAAAAACGGAATACCAAGATTTCCTAAATCAACGATATAAGGTGAAAATTTTAGAAGAAATTCGAAATTTTAAATTCTATGAAATTTTAGCAGAAAAAAACACTAACTAATTCTGCTCCATAATTTTATTCGACGCTTATGCTTCGCTAAATACGCTCGAATTTTTTCATTCAATGGATTCTGTAATCCTGGGTCTTTTTCCAGAATTCGCGTGGCAATCTCTCTAGCAGTCGACAATATTTTTTGATCCTTTCCAAGGTCGGCTATCTGTAAACTTAATACGCCAGACTGCTGTGTACCTTCTAAACTTCCAGGCCCACGTAATTTTAAATCCGCTTCGGCGATCTCAAACCCATTGTTTGTATCACACATGATCTTTAAGCGCTGCTTACCTTCAGCGGACACTTTAAAACTGCTCATCAGTATGCAATAACTTTGATCTGCACCTCGACCTACGCGACCTCTCAATTGATGTAATTGACTAAGCCCAAAACGTTCTGCGTTTTCGATAATCATTACCGAGGCGTTTGGAACATTTACACCGACTTCGATTACAGTGGTGGCCACCATGATCTGCGTTTCTTTATTTACAAAGCGCTGCATTTCGTATTCTTTGTCAGCGGCTTTCATTCTTCCATGAACGATACTAATCTGGTAATCTGGTTTTGGAAAACTTCGTTCAATGGCCTCTGACCCTTGAAAAAGATTAGCAAGGTCCAAAGTTTCCGATTCTTCAATTAATGGATAGACGATATAAATTTGTCTACCTAGCGCGATTTGTTCTTTCATAAAACCATGTAATCGCAATCGGTAATTTTCATTCTTATGAATGGTCTTGACTAGTTTTCTTCCCGGTGGTAATTCATCTATAACTGATACCTCCAAATCTCCGTACAAGGTCATGGCCAATGTACGCGGAATGGGAGTGGCTGTCATCACCAATACATGAGGCGGGTGAGGCTTGGACTTAATCCAAAGTTTGGCTCTTTGTTTTACCCCGAATCGATGCTGTTCGTCAATAATGGATAAGCCTAAATTTTGAAACACAACTGGATCTTCAATCAAAGCATGAGTACCAACGAGAATATGAATTTCTCCTTGGGCCAATAACTTTAGTAGCTCAGCCCTTTTTTTTCCCTTTATGCTCCCAGATAAAAAGGCAATTCTCACAGCCAATCCGTTGACCATTTCGCGCAAAGAATTATAGTGCTGTTGAGCGAGAATTTCGGTGGGTGCCATTAATGCGGATTGATATCCGTTGTCCAATGCGATCAGCATGGCCATCAATCCTACGATCGTTTTTCCAGAGCCGACATCCCCTTGGAGTAATCGATTCATTTGGTATCCACGGCCTAAGTCTTGCCGAATTTCTTTCATTACTTTTTTCTGCGCTCCAGTCAATTCAAAAGGTAATTTCTCTTTGAAAAATCGATTGAAGTAATCTCCAACTTTGTCAAATACAAATCCTTGGATGGCCGTTCGATTATTAATTTTCATTTGAAGCAAGCGGAGTTGAAGAAAGAAAAGTTCTTCAAACTTCAGTCGCAATCTTGCTGCTTCTAATTCTTCTTGGGAAGTAGGGAAATGAACTTTTGTGAGCGCTTTAAAGCGGCCCATCAATTTTGTTCTTTGCAATAAATAATCCGGCAAATTTTCTGAGATATCCTGAGGATCTATTTTCCCTAACAAGGTCGCCATTAATCGCCGTCTTCCTTTGGCATCTAGTCCATTGTTATTTAATTTTTCTGTGCTATTGTAAACCGGGGCTAGGGTGGAAGGGCGTTCCTGATTCACCGTCTTGGCAACTTCAATCTCCGGATGTGCAATATTTATTTTCCCATTGAAAACCGAAGGCTTTCCAAAGACTATATATTCTGTGCCTACAACTAGGAATTTATCTACCCAAGTAACTCCTTTGAACCAAATTAATTCAATACTGCCGGTAGTGTCTCTAAGTCTGGCCACCAATCTTTTTTTCCTGCCCTGTCCAATAAGTTGTTTCTGTATAATTATTCCCTTGAGCTGCACGGTAGTCTCTTCCCCTGTGATCTGATTGACGAGATGGAATTTTGTTTTATCCACATACCGAAAGGGGAAATTCCAAAGCAAATCCCTGAAGGTGAATACCTGTAATTCCTTATTTAGCAGCTGACCCTTCTTTGGGCCTACTCCTTTGAGGTATTCAATTGGACTTTCTAATAGATTATTCACAGTAGGAATGATATTTCACAAAGGAGCAAAATACTATACAATAGCAAAAATTATAGAGGGAGAAATTTTGAAATCAATTGGATTCTTCCCGAAATGGAGTGACCTTTGTCGAAAATTAGGAACCTTCTCAAGGAAATCCTTGTTCTATGATCTGAAAATCTATGTTATGGAGTCCAAAAGACAAAGGCAAGTGGCTGAAATGTGCAAACGAAATTTTAGCATAATTCTACAACAAGAGGGTAGTTATATCTATGGTCCGGAAGCTTTAGTTACTGTAACCTCAGTAAAGATGAGCCCTGATATGGGATTGGCGAATATCTATTTGTCTGTGTATAACATTGAGGATAAGCAAAATGTCCTTTTAATGATGGAGCAAGAATACAGTCGTATTAAGGGCCTTTTTCATTTTCGAATAAAGAAACATGTTAGAAGAATGCCTAACTATAGATTATTTTTGGACGATACCTTAGACGAAATGTGGCGCTTGAATCATCTTTTTAATAAGCTCGAAGAAGATAACCAGCTAGGTTCTAAAAATTCAGAGGATGAGTCTCCAGAATCAACGGAAAAAGAAGAGGCTTAAACTCCGATTGGATTGATATTTACTAATTCTGCAATCTTTCGCTTTAGTATTACTTCTTTACTTCCAATCAATACCTTAAATCTATCATCATCCACTTCGCTTAACACAAAAACTTGATCTGGAAGAATGCCCAATAGCCAAAGTTGAGCACTTATTTTTTCATCGATTTGATCGTCATCGATTTTAGCGGATTGACCAATTGCCATTTTGGTTAGAGGATAGTCTGGAATTCCAGGTTTAAGGGGAATAGGAGATCCATGGGGATCTTGACTCGGGAAGTCCAGTGCTCGATCAACCTCATCTACCAAATCTGCACTCAGCAAATGCTCATACTTTTCTGCTTCCTCATGAATTTGTTCTTCGGTTAATCCAATCTTATTCACTAAATATGTTTCCCAAAGACGGTGGGCACGAACCAATCGATTCGCTTCTTCAATCCCAGTATCGGTAAGTTGAATGACCGCATTATTTAATTGCAAGAGTCCTTTTCTTTGTAATGCATTGACTTGTTTTTTGAGTGTCTGACCGGTGTATCCAAGTTTATCAGCCAGTTTTTCAAAACTCACTTTTCCTTCTAACCCCAACTTCCAACTTTGTTTTAAGATGTCTTCCATTTGAATCATCTTACGTTGCTTAAGTCTATTTATTCGTTTAAACAACAAACCTTTTGAAGGAGAAAAGAACACCGCGAGTAAATAAAAAACTGTTGCGACAATGGCCATCATCGGCCCAGGCGCAGTAGACCAAATTATGGCAAGGATTAATCCCAGAATTGCGGAAATTAACCCTAGGAATCCAGCGATTATAATTACTTTTTTAAGCCTATTGGATAACAAGAGTGCTGTAGATGCAGGAGTGATCAGCATAGCAACTACTTGAATGACACCAACCGTCTGTAAAGAAGCAACTACCGCAAAGGACAACATTAGCATTAAAAAATAGTGAATGACCTGAACGCTGATTCCCATTGTCTCAGCAATTACTTCTTGAAAAGTAGTAACAAACAAATAGCGGTAAAAAATGTAAACACAAATCAATAAGTAAGCGCAAATGGAAGCGGTTAAAATCAAATCTTCGTTGTATACGCCTAAGACATTTCCAAAAAGAAAATCCTTTAGATCCAAGTGAACACCTTCATCATGGCTAATGGTAGAAATTCCGATTACACCAATTGAAAACATAGCGGTAAAAACAATCCCAATAGCCGCATCATTTTTGGTTTTTACATTTTGCTGGATCCAAGTAATACCAATTGCTGTGATTAAACCCGCTAGAACCGCACCCGTAAAGAAACCAATTGCAGAATAGCCCACAAAAAGAAAGGCCACGACGACTCCTGGTAATATGGCATGGGCAAGTGCATCACCGATTAGAGCCATATTTCTCAATACAATGAAGGAACCCAATGCACCACACATTACACCAACAAGTGCAGAGGCTATTAAGGCTCTCCATGCCCACTCTTGTTGTAATGCTTCAATAAGTAATTCCATGGAACAAAGATACTATTTCGAAAGGACTCAGAAAAGGATCAATTTAGCTTCGACATCATTTCGGCCAACACTCCTTCCTTTAAAGCATATTTAGAAACGTAAAGATTTTTAAAAGAACGAAGACGAAGCACATGACTAATTAATTGAAAGGCAACTACGATTAATGAAGCACGCTGTTCAGGAACACCTTCCATTGCGATTCGTTCCTCAAATGTGGCATTTGTTACAGCAGTAAATAATGATTCAAAAGAGGACAAATCCAGTTGGCTATGAAAATTGTCGGCAGAAAGGGTAGGCAAGATATCTTCTAAAACATCAAAAGTTCCACTGGCACCAACTAGATCAATTTCATCTTTGCAATTATCCAACTCAGTTTTTAATTCCGAAAATTGATCAACAAGGAAAGCACCTAGTGTTTTAATTTCACGTTTTGAAATAGGCTCTTTCTGATGGAATTGTTTTTTTAAGACTGCTACACCAATTGGTAAACTTTTAGACCAAATAATGGACTTATTTCGCTTGAGAATAAACTCTACAGATCCTCCACCGATATCCATAATTAATTGAAAAGGGCTATTGGAAGGTACTGCTAAGTTTACTCCCCCTGCGATTAACTTGGCTTCCTGTTCGCCAGGAATAATTTTTATTGGATAAGAAAAAAAGGTGTTGGCTGATTCAAGAAAATCCGGACCGTTGTTGGCTGTCCTGAGTGCGGCCGTGCCCACAGCCAAGGCTTGATTTACTTTGTAGAATGCGCATTTTTTTTGATAAACAGCCAAAGTATTTGTCGCTCTCTCAAATGCTGCTTTTCCAATTTGTTGAATGCCTTCTTCTGCCAGATGAACAAAAATTCGTTGCCGATAAATTTCTTTCCAAGATTGATTGTCGGCAGAAACATCAACGATTAATAAATGAAAAGTATTGGTGCCTAGGTCAATTACGGCAAGACGTTTTGACATTATTGTTGACCGGCTTGTTGTCCTGCATTTTTTAATAAATTACCGAAAAAAGTGGCTCCTTCTTCCGTCATCATATTTGAATTTACTTTCGTGCTTCCTTCAATAAAAACAAATCCAAAACAAGGAGCTGCAAAATAAAAATCGGCTTCCTTGAAAATATCTCCATTATCTTGAAATATAACACGCCCCATGGGTTTACAACCTTTCATGATTTTTGCAGGTTGGTCAGAAATCTGTCGAAGCGCAGAATTAATTGCAGGTGCATTATCTAAATTCATGCTAATCGGTAGTTCGTAAAACATATAATCTATGTTGGAAGTTCGTGTTGCTAATTCTTGCATTTCCTCCATACTAATGCTTGGATAACTTTCGTAGGATTGTTCCGAAATCGGAGCACTTGGTTTTTCTGTTACTGGAGCAGTAGTAGAGGGGGAATTACTTTTCTGGCCACAACCAACAATTAAAATTGCTATAAAAAATAGAATAGAATATTTCATAAAATAAATTTAAAGACTGTACTCTAAAGTAAAGCTAACAGTCCGGATTATTAGTCCAGTGTTTATAATTGGGTTGGGTATAGTTCGGACATTATAAAGCGGTATGATGTCTCTCATAAATTCTGCTACCACTCTCATCTTTGGAGTAAAACTATATCCTGCTCCAAAATGAAAACCAAGACTGTTTTTTTGCAATAATTCAGGGGTAGAATCGAAAGCAGTTTGATCCAATCTAGTACTTACCAATCTGCCAAATGATAACCCGGCAAAAGCTCGCACTCTATAATATTCTTCTTCACTTTGATACCAATCCTTAAAAGTAAAAAGCACAGGTACTTGAATATAACTTAGTCCAAATATGAATTCATCCAAAAAGGTTTCGTTTTTAGTGTCAGGTCTGCTTCCTCTTTGGGAGAATAGTATTCCTACATTTATTTCTGTTTTGCGGGTTAAAAAAATATCCGATTTTAAACCAGCATTAATTCCAACTTTGTTGAACCCTGCTGAATCGTCGCCATCAATCTGAGAGGCATTAAACCCTGCTACGATGGTAGCCCCAAACCTTGTGGTAGGCAAAGCGTCTTCTTGAGCCCGAAGGCTATTGGCGATGAACACCAAAAGCAGGATGGAATAGAATTTTTTCATACTCATGTTTATGCAATGGCGAAGATATAATAATTGTTGTGCTAGGTAATAATTTAGATTTCTCATTTTTTTTAACAATACAGACCTTTTGACTATAGATTAACAGCTTTTTCTCATCTTTGCGATCTAGCTATATTTTTGAAGACGATATCTGAGACCTTTATGAATTTCACCAAACACACCCTCAAAAAACTAGAGGAGCTTATAGAGCTATTAGAATATGAAATCCTTTATGGAAAAGGCAATTTCCAGTCGGGATATTGTATTGTCGAAAATCAAAAAAAGGTTGTGATCAATAGATACTTTGAAACTGAAGCTAGAATTAACAGTTTATTAGATATAATCGCCCAAATAGAAATAAACGAAAAGCTTTTGGATGAAAAGCAATTATCTTATTTAGAGGAAGTGCAGAAATTTATTCTTCAACGCGCAGAAGCCTAAATTCTATCAATGAGCTTAAAGATTGAGTTGCTAGGTACTGGAACTTCCCAAGGGGTGCCTGTTATTGGCTGTCAGTGTCCTGTTTGCCAATCTACCAACCCAAAAGATAAGCGTTTAAGATGTGCAGTATGGGTTCGAAGCGAGTCAACCTCAGTTGTTATAGACGTTGGCCCCGATTTTAGAGCACAAATGCTACGGGCAAATGTTCAAGAATTACATGCTGTGGTAATCACGCATGAACATGTTGATCACATCATTGGATTGGATGATGTTCGTCCATTTAACTTTAAGCAAAAAATTAACCTACCGCTTTACGCTACTCCTTTTGTACAATCTGAAATTAAAAAACGATTCGATTATGTCTTTGTCGAAAATCCCTACCCTGGAATTCCAAGAATAGAACTCAGAACCATAGACCCGTTAAAGTTAGCGCCCTTTAATATTGGTGACTTGACATTTGAGCCGATTAAAGTGACCCATGGAAATATCCCTGTGTTGGGTTTTAAAATTGATGATTTTGTTTATATAACTGACGCTAAGCACATTGCGGAAGAAGAACGGAAAAAAATCAGAGGCTGTAAATATTTGGTGATCAATGCACTGCACCATCGGACGCACCATTCTCATTTTAACTTACAAGAAGCTTTGGAAGTTGTGGAGGATTTACAACCAGAAAAGGCCTTTATAACTCATGTTTCTCACTTTATGGGCTTATCAGCTGAAATCAATAAAACACTGCCAGATAACGTATCACTGGCAAATGATGGCCTTCAATTTGAGCTGTCTTAGATCAAAGCTTTTACGTTGCCAATAAAGACATAATCAAGGAAACAAAATTATAGATTTGGGGTACAACAGAGTTACTTTTGAATTGAATTTGAAAATGTTCTACCATGTCTCAAATCTGTCAGAAGAACTAAGTAATTAAGACAATTATTGATAATAAATTAAGTTATATTTCGGATAGGAACAAACTAATACTAAACGCCGGCAATTTGAAGCAGATTACCCTAGTTATTATTCTCCTTTCTTTTTCTCTAGGCCTTTTTGCACAGCAAAGACCACATTTCACGATGTATATGTTGAACAAACATAAAGTCAATCCGGCATACGCTGGATTTGATGAAAGCTTGAGTGCTACAGGTGTTTATAGGCAACAATGGTCAGGTTTGGTAGGTTTGCCGGAACAAATAAATCTTAATGTTCATCTTCCAATGTTAATAATTGGAGGAGGTGTAGGGCTGAACTTAGATACAGAGAAATCTGGCGCTTTAAATTATACTAGAGCAGATTTAAGTTATAGCTATTGGATAGATATTAGCAGAAAAGTTCAATTCGCAGTAGCGGCTAGGGCTGGATTTTCACAATTAACGATAGACGGGAATAGGCTGAGAGCGCCAGATGGGGTTTATGAACCTGGGTCAACTATAAATCACAATGATCCCATTTTACCGATTACTTCCGAAACTTCAGCATCCCCAACATTTGGGATTGGAGCATATTTTAGAATGGATAAGCTTGAAGGTGGGGTAGCTGTAGAGAATTTAGTAGGAAATGGAACTACTTTTTCCGGGCAAAGCAACTTTAACTACTCCAATGTGCGTCATTATATGGCACATTTCGAGTATAAGCTTGAAATCGGGACATTGTTTGCTTTTCAACCCTCAATAATGTTAAGGTCTGATTTGGCTCAAACTGAATTGAATTTGGGAATATTGGCTACTTACGATGAAAGATACTTCGCTGGAGGGGCTTTTAGAGGATTAAATTCAGAAAGTGTCGATGCTTTTGCAATAATAATTGGGGCAAGTCTAAATGAAAATATATCTTTGTCCTACGCTTATGATTTTACGCTATCCGGTTTGGCCAGTGTAACCAATGGATCTCATGAAATAATGTTAAATTATAACCTGAAAAAGCCAATTGGTAAAGGAACATTGCCCAATATTATTTATAACCCTCGATTTTAGACCATATTGGAATAAAATTTGGTGCAATAAATACATTGTAAGCAAATACTAAAGGCGTTTTTTGTGCGTTTTGCTACCAGAACTAACCAAATTAACAGAAAAAATTTAAATTGAGTATTACTCATATATTATTGGATTAAAGGATCAAAGAAACTATATTTACCGTCTCTTTTGACGTATCTAGTCTTCAAACGAAGGAAAACTCGGGTGTTAACATGAAAAAATTATTAAAAGCTTTTTCGCTTATGTTCGTTTTGGTGATTGTATTCACCTCTTGCGGCACGCAAGAAAATGGACAGTTACTTGGGGTTATGAATAGACCTACTTGGAAAGGAATCAATCCTTACGGTATGGTTTACATCCCATCTGGAACATTACATATTGGTCCAAGTGATCAGGATGTCACTTCAACTTTTATTCAACGACCTAAGTCTATCTCTATCCAAGGTTTCTATATGGATGATACTGAGATTACAAACAACGAATACCGTCAGTTTGTGAACTATGTAAGAGATTCTATTGCTATGATGGCAATGGACAATACTTATGAAGGAGAAGACGGAGAATTATATATCGATTGGGAATATGAACTGGATTGGTCAGATGAAATGGTGGCTGATATGTTCTATCAAGGTGATGAAAAATTCACAGGCAAGAAAGAGCTGGACGTTTCTCAGCTTTTATATGAATACCAATGGTACGATTGGCAAGGAGCGGCTCATACTAAAAATGCCAATAGGGGAGATTTTTTAAGAAAGGAAACGGCTAGCGTTTATCCAGATACTTTAGTTTGGATTAGAGATTTTGCTTATTCCTACAATGAACCTTATACAAGAAATTATTTCTGGCACCCTGCTTTCGATGACTATCCAGTGGTTGGAGTGAACTGGGAAACTGCAAATGCCTTTACTCATTGGAGAACTAAGCTTTGGGATGATTTTCAAGCAATGCGTGGAGATGGTGTAAATTCAGAAAAATTTAGACTTCCTACAGAACATGAATGGGAATATGCTGCAAGAGGAGGAAATGACAATGCACCATATCCTTGGGGAGCTTATTATCTTAGAAATACGAAGGGTTGCTTATTGGCCAACTTTAAGCCAGGAAGAGGAAACTATCCTGAGGATGGCGGACTTTATACGGTAAAGGCTGATGCTTATTTCCCTAACGATTACGGACTATATAATATGTCTGGAAATGTAGCAGAATGGACGTCTTCTGCATTCCATGAGAATTCATACTCTTTTATTCATGATCTAAATCCAGATATGCGTTATGATGCTCGCGAAGATGACAGCGAAGCACAAAGACGTAAGTCAATTAGAGGTGGCTCATGGAAGGATATTGGATATTTCCTTCAGACTGGGACACGTCACTGGGAATTTCAAGATACGACCAAATCCTATGTAGGATTTCGATGTGCACTTACCTTCCTTGGTAGATCTATCAATGATTTTAACTAGCAAAGCATAATAAAATAGGGGAGCAACAAAATCTTGTTCCCCTATTTTATGAAAATGCAACGTAATTCCATGCAAATACTGAACCTCCCCTAATTTAGAATTTTATTTCTGTCTTTACATGAAATTATATGTTATGACAGTTGTAACTTTTCATTAGAGGAACGTTATGATTATTGTGGTTCAGTTATTAGAAAAAAAGTAACAACCTACTATCTCAAAATTTCACTAACCTATTAAAAGAATTTAGAAATGGCGTTTTACAAGTCTTCATGGTTTAAGTACTTCAAGAATTTCATTATTGGAGCCGGAGCGGCAATCGTAATGGTTGGAGCACTATTCAAAATCCAATCATGGGAAGGTGGTTCTTTAATGCTTACCGTTGGTTTGCTTACTGAAGCATTCTTATTCCTTCTTTTAGGAATTTTACCTCCAGAAAAAGATTACTACTGGGAAAAACTATATCCTGGTCTAGAAAAGTATAACTCTTCTATTTCTCCAATTATCGAAGGAGAAGGAACTACTACTCCAGGTTTAAATGGAGAAGTTGTTGAACACCAATTAGGTGGAATGCTTAATGAACTTCAAAGTATGTCTAAGTCATTAGGTTCTTTGAAAGCCTTGCAAGAAGTTGATTTCTCAGGAACTAGCGATCAAGTTAAGTCTATGAGTAACTTCTATACAAGCATGAATGAAGCAATGAGCAATCTTTCTGATTCTCTAGAAGATACTAAAGCATACAAAGAACAATTGTCTGCATTAAACAAGAATTTGGGATCATTGAATAATGTATACGGAAGTGTACTTACTGCAATGAGTAATATCAGTAATAAATAATTAAGACCGCTTTTATTATTATTTATAACTAATTAAAAATTAAGATATGTCAATTCCAAAGGAACCGCGGCAGTTAATGATTAACATCATGTATTTGGTACTTACAGCGATGTTGGCCCTTAACGTATCTGCGGAAATATTTAATGCATTTAAAATTGTAGATAAAGGACTAAAAGATTCTAACACTAGTTTGGATGCTGCAAATGCTCCTCTAGCAAGTGAAATTCAAAGATTAGCTCAAAAGAAATCAGCACTTAAGAAATATGGAGATATCGCACCAAGCGTTTCTGCTGTTTCCAAAAGCTTTGTTGATTATGTTGACGGACTTTGGATGGAAATTGAGGCAGGATCTGTTCCTAAAGGTAAGCCTGCAAGATATGCAGCTGATCATCCAAAATATCCTGGTGCATTAGTCGCTAAGAAAAATAAGGATGTTACTACTAGAATTTTAGTAGATGAAAAAAAAGGAGCCGAGTTAAAAGCTAAAATTGTAGCTGCTCGAGATTCTTTCTTGAATTTTTTCGATGAAGCAGATTTAGCTTCTCAGGCGGGCAATGTAAGTATGGAAGTTGATGATACGACTTGGAAAACATCTAAGGATAAAAAGTCTTGGTCGGAATTCAACTTTAAACAAATGCCTGTTGGAGCATTAGAACCAATGTTCACAAAATTCAAAAATGATGCAAAATCTTCGGAAGCTGCTATTTTGAATTATTTGATGGGAAAAGTTGGGGGTGAGGATATCGTGCTTGATAAGTTTCAAGTAGTTTCTTCTCCTAAAAAATCTTATATCATCGAAGGAGATAAATTTGAAACTGAAATATTCTTATCTGCCTCAGCTGGTTCTTCTAATACGGGAGTTTCTATCTCTGTAAATGGAAGTAGAGTTACAGCTAAAGATGGTGTCGCTCAGTACAGTACTACAGGTAGTGGAACAGGTGTTAAAACCTATAGTGCTGCTATTAGTGTAACCAATCCGGTTACTAAAGAAACCAAAACCTACAAAAATACTTTCGAGTATGAAGTTGGTCGTCGTTCAGTCGCTGTTTCAGCTGACAAAATGAACGTTTTCTACATTGGAGTAGATAATCCTGTAACTGTTTCAGCAGCAGGTATTTCTTCTAATGAATTGAAAGTTTCAGGATCCGGATTTAACCTCAAAAAAGGTCAAAAAGGAAAGTGGGTTGCAACTGCATCCAAGCCAACCAATGACGGCTATATTTCTGTATCTGGGGGTGGTTTGAAGACAACTAAGTTCCCATTCCGTGTAAAACGTATCCCTGATCCAGTAGCAAGACTTTCTAAGTCTAATGGTGGAACAATGGGTAATGGTGAGTTCAAAGCTCAGCAAGGAGTTGGAGCGTTTTTGGATAATTTTGACTTCGATGCGAAGTGTAAAATCCAAGGATATGAACTAACAAGAGTGCCTAAAAGAGAAGATGCAGTGTCATCTCCTAATGCTGGTGCAAAATACAATGACAAATCTCGTCGTTTAGTAAATGCGGCTAAGCCTGGCGATATCTACTATTTCCAAAATGTGAAAGCTAGATGTCCAGGTGATAGCGCTGGTCGTAAGATCAACTCAATGGTGTTTAAAATTAGATAGATCGAAATAAATATTTAAGATGAAGATCGCGTTTAAATTTCTTTTTTGCTGCTTACTTACATGCTTATTTGTAAGTAGCCCCTTATTAGCTCAACCAGAAAGCGACCAGCGAACTGAAGCTGATCCACCTGTTGAGGAAGATGATGATAGACCTCTAGATGATATTGTTGAAAAACGAATCATCGTAGATAGAATGGTTTTACCATATCAACCATTAAGGGAAGCAGATATCTTTTGGGAGAAAAAGGTATGGCGTATCATTGATATTCGTGAGAAGATGAATCTTCCTTTCGCGTATCCAGAAAAGCCATTTTTTACTATTCTAATGGATGCTGCAGTAAACGGAGATATCACCGTTTATTCTGCTGAAGATGATAATTTTACTGCTCGATTAGAACCAGATGAAGTTGCTTCCATGGGTGCTAATATCGATACGGTAACCACCTTCGATCCTGAAACTTATGAAGAACAAATTCAAGTGGTTCGGAATGAGTTGAATCCAGAAGATGTTAAACGTTTTAGGCTCAAAGAAATTTGGTTTTTTGATGAAGAAACTTCAACCCTTCAGGTTAGAGTACTTGGAATCGCACCGCTTTTAGATAGAAAAGATGATCAAGGAAACTTCTTGTTCGAGCAACCTATGTTTTGGGCCTATTATCCAGAGTGTAGAGAAATTTTGGCAAGATTCCCGGTTTTCATGGAAGGCAATGATGCTAGTACCATTACTTGGGAAGACTTAATGGAGATGAGATTTTTCTCCTCCTATATCTATAAAGAATCTAACGTTTACGATAGAAGACTTACAGATTACTTGACGGGTGTTGACCTTTTGCTCGAAGCAGATAAAATCAAGCAAGAAATCTTTAATTTTGAACACGATCTTTGGTCTTATTAATATAATGTAAGCCATTTCAAAATATTTAAAACCCGATGTTCTCTGAGCGTCGGGTTTTTTTATTTCTATCCCCTTGCTAATTTAGTTGGTGCTTAAAATCATACCTTTGCGCACATGATGGCTCCGCCTATAAAAGAAACAGGTTTTAAACAGCAGTTTGGCGCGTTAAGAAACCTTCCACGCTTTTTCAATATGATTTGGGACACACATTCTGGAATGTTTGTCGCCAATATTATTTTGCGAATTATTAGTGGTGTGATCCCTTTAGCTGCCCTTTATGTTGGTAAGGAGATAATAGATAGCGTAATAACTGCTATAGGAAATGAAAGTGCAGATCTCAAAATGCTTTGGACATACGTTGGAATAGAACTAGGCTTAGCTATTCTTTCGACTATATTAGGCAGGATAGTTACGCTACTCGATTCTTTGCTAGGAGATTTATTTTCCAACAAAACCTCAGAACAACTAATTAAACACGCGGCTACCCTGGACCTCTATCAGTTTGAGGACTCAGAATTTTATGATAAGCTAGAAAGGGCTAGAAGACAAACAACAAGCCGAACAGTTTTGATGTCAATGGTTTTAGAACAGTTCCAAGATTCTATTACGATATTATCACTAGGGGCAGGTTTGATTATTTTTAATCCTTGGTTAATTCTTCTATTAATCGTTGCCTTGATTCCAAGTTTCATTGGTGAGACGCATTTTAATCAAAAGACATATAGTCTAACTCGAAGTTGGACACCGGAAAGAAGAGAGTTAGATTATCTAAGATATATCGGAGCTTCGGACGAAACTGCCAAAGAGGTTAAAATCTTTGGATTGGCGGATTTCTTAGCACAACGTTTTAAAAAAATTGCCGACAAATACTACAAAGCAAATCAATCCATTGCCACCAAAAGGGCAGCTTGGGGTTCAGTGCTGACCGGATTAGGCACCATGAGTTATTATGTAGCCTACGTATTTATTATTTATCAGACTATTAACGCATTGATTACAGTTGGAACATTGACTTTTCTTGCTGGTTCATTCAACCGCATGCGTAATATGCTACAAGGTATTTTGAATCGATTTTCAAGAATTGCAGATAGCGCCCTATACCTACAGGACTTATTTGACTTCTTCGCGATCAAACCAAATATTGACTCTGGGGATACAGCCTTCCCAAAACCCATTCAAAAAGGATTTACTTTTGAGAATGTTGGGTTTAAATATCCACAGGCAGAAAAATATGCGCTGCGCAATCTGAATTTTCACCTTGGAATTGGTGAGAAGCTAGCATTGGTAGGTGAAAATGGAGCTGGTAAAACTACCCTTGTAAAATTACTTGCAAGGCTGTATGAACCAACAGAAGGTCGAATCCTTTTGGATGGTATTGATCTAAAGGAATATGCCTTAGAAGACTTAAGAAGCCAAATTGGAATTATCTTTCAGGATTTCATTCGTTTTCAGATGAAGGCTTCTGAGAATATTGCAATCGGAGATATCAATCGATTAGAGGAGATTGATGAGATTGTAGCTTCTGCGGAAAAAAGTTTAGCAGATCCTGTCATCAGAGAGTTACCAGCAGAGTATGAGCAAATTTTGGGAAAGCGATTTAGTTCAGGAGTAGATTTATCTGGTGGACAATGGCAGAAAATCGCACTAGGTCGAGCGTATATGAGAGATGCGCAATTGCTTATCCTTGATGAACCCACCGCTGCACTTGATGCAAGGGCTGAACATGAAGTCTTTGTTAGATTTTCTGAGTTGATTGAAGGGAAATCCGCCGTACTTATATCCCACAGATTTTCCACAGTTCGTATGGCCGATAGAATTCTTTTCCTAGAATATGGAAAACTTATTGAAGACGGAAGTCATCAGGAATTATTGGAACTGAATGGTAAATATGCAGAACTTTTTAATCTTCAAGCGCAGGGTTATCTTTCCTAAATTAATTAATGGCTTATTGGTTTTCGGTTTGCCAATTCTATTTTCCGATTTTTACCTATTCCCTTTCTTAGTTCCCAAATTAGTATTCCAAATACCAGGAAATATTCCAAAGTAACCATTCCTAAATTTTCAGAATATACTTCGGAACAATAATTTAAATAAGTTAGCATGATTAATGCGGACCAGAAAATTACAAATCTAAAATTTGTAAAGCAACTTAAAAATATCGGGACACTTAAATACCAGGGATGAATAGTTGTTCCTAGAAAAAGATAAATACAAAAGGAAAATAACATTCCTACTAATAGATCTGAGTGGGAGGATAATTTTTTCCAAAAGGCTAAAAGTAAAATGGATAAAAAGGATATAATTCCTAAGGCTGGACCTAATTCCTGAATAATATTGTATCCTTTACTAAGTTCACCAATCCATCGACCTATATAATATATCGAGGCGTTAAACTCAAATTTTTGAAAATAGAGATCTAAACTATTAGAGAAATTTTGGACAAAAATTTGATTTAATAAAGGAATGAAAAGTAACAAAGAAAATAAGCCTACCAACAAGCAGTATTTTATTCCTTTTTCCCAACCATAATGTTTTAGTATCAAAGGCAAAAACATCAATGGTAATAATTTTGAGGCCACTGAAAGTGCGAAAAAGAATGCGGAACCTATCCATTTTTTTTTCAACATAAAGAAAATAGAAACACTTAGGAAAAATATCATAGCACCCTCGAAATGCAAATTGCCGGAGATCTCAATTATTATTAACGGGTTTAGTGCGTAGAGTAAGGATGCTTTTACCGGTAATTGTAAACGTAAAAGAATGTGGTATAGAAAATACAAAGTCCCAATTTCAAAACCCACCATTATTGTTTTCAGAATAAAAGATGACAGTTGGATAGAATTTCCTGCAGTGAATTCTGTTAGTCCAAAAATGGCTTGGCAAAGGGGAGGGTAGATGGTGTAATAGTTTGGAGAATTAAGTTGTAGTAATAATTTTTCATTAAGACCTTGAAAGTCAAGTTGCTTGTTTAATATTTCTGTGGGAAGAAAATGAAAAGGATTTTCTCCATTGAGGATCAATCTTCCGTCCCAAATAAATCTATATATATCATCTGACAATAAAGGAAAAGCTGGAATTAAAATTACACGAGCTAAGCCAGCAACAAAAAGAAAGAAAAATATATTGTTGTTTTCGGCTTGTCGAAAGACAATAAAAAGATATAGGCCGAACCATGAAAAATATAAGGGTAGGGAGAAATTACTTTGCTCAATATAATTTCCGAATACAAAGGTTAATATTAAAAAGAGTAGGGCAGTTCCCCAAACAATTGGCTTTTGCTTAACCATTTAAATGTCGAATTGAATAAAAGCAGATTGTTCCATAACCAATGGTCAAAAGAAGATGGAATAAAACGAAGACAGTATTACCTGTGTATAACGCAAATCCAATTGCCGCAAGGAAATAAAGTGATAAAAATCCTTCGCCATAAGTCGTCAAAGGAATCTTTTTACTCAAATACTCTCTTTTTTTAAAACTATCCTCGATTTTTTGAATGTTGAATTTTGGTGTACGAATGAACGCAGATTTTTTACCAATATATCCTTGAATGACAGCAATCGTATTATGTAGAGAAAGTCCCATCGACAGGGCTAAAAAAATGGGAAAAAGAACGAAGAATTTAAAAATGGATTTACCTGTTATTTTCTTTCCTACTTCCGCTTGAATATTTGCTACGTAGTATACAAGAATTATTGAAACCCAGGATACCAGAAATACACCCAATAGTGAAGTGTTGAAAGAAACAGTTGGCAAGAAATAAATTAATGGAACACTAAATAGTCCAGCGATAAAAATAAAAAGGAATATTGAACTGGACATTAAATGACCGGAAGCATGAAATTTTTGTTTTAAGGATAGATCTGATTTCCACACCGTGGGTAATAATTTCTTTGCATTTTCCGCACCGCCTTTCATCCAACGAAATTGCTGAGATTTTAATCCATTCATTTCTGCAGGTAACTCAGCAGGTGATCCAAATTTTTCTAGATAATGTATTTTCCAGCCTTTTAATTGCGCACGATAACTTAGGTCTAAGTCTTCTGTTAAAGTATCTGCTTCCCATCCTCCTGAGTCTGCAATGGTTTCTTTTCGCCAAATACCAGCAGTACCATTAAATTGTAGCATTAGGTTCCCAGCGGAACGACCCAATTGTTCTACTGTAAAATGAACATTCAATTGCATGGCTTGCAATTTGGTTATCATACTGTAGTCTTCGTTGATATGTTGCCATCGAGTTTGTACAACGCCAATTTTTTCATCTTTAAAATAGGGAATACAAGTCAGCAGAAAATCTTTATCTGGCAAAAAATCTGCATCAAAAATTGCAATAAATTCCCCTTTAGCATATGGCATTGCTGCTTTAAGTGCGCCCGCTTTATAGCCAGCTCTATCGGTTCTATGATATAAAGAAATGTCAATTCCTTGATTCTTATATTCTGCAATTTTTCGCCTAGATATTTCAATGGTATCATCAGTGGAATCATCTAGGACCTGAATTTGAAATCTATCCCTAGGGTAGTCTAACTTCATGATGCTGTCTACCAATCGATCGACTACATACTTTTCATTAAATATCGGTAATTGTATGGTGACTATTGGAAGGGCTTTATCTGAGACCTCGGCTTTTAAATAATCTTCCCCTTTATGTGCAGCATTATATTTTTTATAGTGATATAGCAACTGGAATTGCAGGAGACAATAGAAGGTGATAAATATCAGTGCGATACAATAAATAAAAAGTAGTATGTAGGTAATTGCTGCCATGTATTAAATCAACTTAAAAATCGTCCAAAGAATTTTGTGTCCCGCTAATAGAGTGCCTTTAAATGTTCCAGAAACTTTTGAAACACCAATACGCTGACGATAGGTTACTGGAATTTCCTTACACTTTAACTTATGTTTGGCGGCCTTCACTTGCATTTCTACAGTCCAGCCAAAATCAGGGTCCGCCATTTCTATATCAATCAAACTCGAATAACGGATTGCCCGAAAGGGACCTAAATCCGTAAATTCATATTTATATAACCATCGAATTAAACTGGTAGCCAACCAATTTCCAAAAATCTGTTGTGGCATCATTGCTCCTCGTTCCATCTCTCCGGCTGCCCTTGAACCAATCACCAAATCAACGCCATCTTCCATAATTGGTTCAATCAATAGAGGTAGTTCTTCTGGATGATCGGAATAATCTCCGTCTAGAAAAACAACAATGTCCGGAAGATCTTCAATCCGCTTCTTAGCAATATATTCCATGCCTTTTAAACAAGCACTACCGTATCCTTTTTTCGGTTGCAATAAGACAGTGGCTCCCGCTTCCCTTGCTACCGCATCCGTATTATCCGTGCTATTATTATTGCAAACAATAATTTCCCTTACCCAATCTTTCGGTATATCCTCAATTACTTTAGCAATGGAGGCTTGCTCATTATAAGCAGGAATAATTACATCTATTTTTGGCGCTTGCATTGTAGTAAATTGCTTTGTAAATGTAGGTTTTATTAAGCGATTTGACCTTAGATATTAATAATGACACATTGGTATTGCGCTCAATTGTCCGATATGATGCTTTACTTGAGAAAAGCAACATAGTTGGTCTTGTAGGGTATAAAGTATAGGCATTCATTACATTTGCACCATACTTTTAAGCAACTGAAGGCGTTAGCTATTTGTACAATAATATAAATGATGATTCGGAGTTCTTTTTTACTGATTTTATTGACGATTCTAGGAATTTATGCCTGTCAGAATGATGACGAGATTGACACAAATCCTGCGTTAATGCTTGAATTTTCTACAGATACTTTGACTTTTGACACGGTATTTACCTCCATTGGCTCCGCAACTAGAATCCTAAAACTTTACAACAGAAATTCAAAAGCCGTTGAAATTCAATCTATTAGCATAGAATCTGGACAATCATCCAAATTTCGATTGAATATTGATGGAGAACCGTCAAATGCTGCGCAAAACATAGTAATTCCCGGAGAAGATTCCTTGTACGTTTTTGGAGAGGTAACAGTTGATCCTGATGCACCTTTATCAGAAAGCCCATTCGTAATTGAAGATGCTATAATCTTGGAAACAAATGGGAACACACAAAAAGTGGTACTAGAAGCCTGGGGACAAAATGCTAACTACATCCCTGAAAGATTTTTTGCCGACAGTATTAGAGTGTTTTCCTGTAATGGAGCAGAAGTTGTCTGGGATGACCCTAAACCCTATGTTATATACGGAATAATCGGATTTGATAATTGCAAGCTCTTAATCGCTGAAGGAACTCAGATTTATGTTCACGGAGGTTTAACTCGTGTTGATGATCAAGGGGAGACATTTTTCTACAACGACGGTCGAATAGTGATCGGTCCAAATTCTAGTCTACGTTCACAAGGGACTGCAGATAATCCGGTAGTCTTTCAAGGAGACCGATTAGAACAAGAATTTGATGAGATCAGTGGGCAGTGGTATGGAATTATTTTTAACGCTGGTTCAATTGGAAATTCTTTGAATTATACAACGATAAAAAATTCGGTGCAAGGTGTAGTAATTGATTCCCTTGGAGAATTGGAATTGATGAATTCGCAAATATTTAATACAAGCTCCAACGCAATTTTTACAAGACACGCTACAGTAAAGGCGGAGAATTGTTTGTTTTATGATAATGGCGCTACTTCTGTAAGAACTTCTTTAGGAGGAAACCTAACAATGGATTATTGTACGGTCGCCGCTTTTGGTAATGACCAGCAATCTATATTTTTAACCAATGGACAATGCTTTGGGCAACTTTCTTGCGCTCCATATCTTACTAATGATTTGAATGCTACACTTACCAATTGTATTTTCTACGGATCTAATTCCGATCAGGTTGGCCTGAGTGAATTTGATGAAAGTGACTTCAATTATTTATTTGATCATTGCATTGTGCGCGTAGAGGACTTATTGAAGGAAGAAAATCATCCCGACTTTTTTGAACAAACTAATCAAACACTAAACGTGGACCGAGACGTAGTGTTATTTGAAGATGAAAACGAAGATGAATATAGACTAGATTCTTTATCTGTAGCTGAAGGATTAGCTAAAGTGAACCCTTTGATTTCTATTGATCTAGATAATAATACTAGAGATGTTTCCACTCCAGATATAGGCTGCTTTGAATACCAATACTAAAAAGGTTGGAATAATTGGATGCGGATGGCTTGGTTTTCCGCTTGCAAAAAAGTTTGTTGCATCTGGATTTAAAGTCCTTGGTTCAACCACAAGTCCACAAAAGTTAGATAAGCTTAAGCAAGCAAACATAGATCCTTATCTCCTTAATTTTCCAGACCAAATTACTGACCTAGAAAGCCTGTCAAAAGTAGATTACTTAATTATAAATATTCCACCTGGTCGCAGAAATCCTACGGTTCAAGTCGACTATCCTAATTGGGTGAAATTGATTTTACAAAAATGGGAACCAACCACTAAAGTCATTTTCGTTGGAAGTACTTCTCTTTATGGAGGAAATACGGGAGTTGTCAACGAACAAACAATCCCATTACCAAAGACCGCCTCCGGTAAAGCCCTGCTGCAGATAGAAGCACTTATCAATGAAAATCAGAATTTAAAGAATTCAACTTGCATACTCAGGTTGTCAGGTTTAGTAGGCGGAGAAAGACATCCTGCAAGAACCTTGGCTGGTCGTACTGGCCTGTCGAATGGAGATGCGCCAGTCAATCTCGTCCATCGAAGAGATGTAATCAATGTTGTTCTCGAAATTATTCACAAGAATAAGTTTGGATCGGATTATAATCTATCTACAGATCTGCACCCCACTAAAAGGGAATATTATACGACAATGGCATCGAAATTAGATTTAAAAAGCCCTCAATTTGAAATAGGCGGGGCTAGCTCAAAAGTGGTTGACAATACGAAGGTGAAAAAGGAATTAAACTATGAATTAATTTATGCTAGTCCGTTTTTGTTTCCTTAGGTTGGTTGTTTTGTTTTTTCGACGGTTACCATCGCGAGGAAAATTATTCCTATTAAAAAATATACCGTCAGCGCAAGGATACTATTCCGCATCCCTCCAGTTATTTGCTCGATAAATCCAAAGCTAAAAGTACCCATGACAATTGCTAATTTTTCTAATACATCAAAGAAACTGAAGTACGAAGCAGTTTCTTTAGTGCCTTTAGGAATTAATTTAGAATAAGTTGATCGGGACATGGACTGTACTCCTCCCATCACTAATCCTACAAAGGCTGCAATAATATAAAAATCTAATTGTCCCTGAACAAAATAAGCCGCGATGCAAATGATAATCCAAATGATTAACATTGACATTAATGAAAAAATGTTTCCTTTTAATTTGGAAACATATGCAAAAAGATAGGCACCGAAGATGGCAACGATTTGCAAAATTAAAATTACTATAATTAAGTCACCAGCTTCGAACTTTAACTCCTCAACTGCAAAAGTTGACGCCAAATAAATTACCGTTTGAACACCGGCAGAATAAAAGAAAAAAGAAATTAGAAACCTTTTTAAATTTTGTAGTGATTTTAAATGTTCCCAAACTTTTTTCAATTCTTCAAAACCGCGGCGCATAATTTTATTAGTCCATGGTGCTTTTTCTTCTTTAGGCATTCTAAAGAAAGTAATTTGAGCAAATCCAATCCACCAAACTCCCACCATTAAAAAAGAAATTCTTGGAGCCAACCATCCGTTTTCAGGATCGATACCAAACCATTCAGGCTTTTGGATCATTACTAAATTGAAAACCAGGAGTAATACTGAGCCTATGTAGCCGTAGGAAAATCCTTTGGCCGAAACTTGGTCAAATCGATCCTTGGTTGCGATAAGTGGGAGATATGCATTGTAAAATACTTGGCCGCCGGCAAATCCAATAACCGCCAAAACAAAAGTGGTTACTCCGAGGTAAACATTGCCATGTGATTCAAGGTCTTTGTCCTGCTCAAAAAAGAACATTAGCATACAGGCTATTCCACCTAAGAAGGTGAAAAAAGTCATGAAACTTAATTTCCTTCCTCCATAATCTGCAATGCCGGAAAGTAATGGAAGAATAAGTGCGACAATTAAATACGCAAAAGAAAGAGAATAGGAAAACAAGGAGGAATCTGTAACCGTAATTCCTAGAAATGTGAATTCATCTGCCAGGACATTATTAAAGTAAATTGGAAAAATAGCTACAGCTATTACTAAGGCATAAGAAGAATTGGCCCAATCAAACATGGCCCATGCGTTTATTGTACGCTTATTATTGAGTTCCATCTTTAGGGTATCTTCCATCATTGATAATTTGCTCCAATATAGGAATTTATAGCTTGGTCACAAGGTTACTTGTAACGGAAAAGAGCGTCTAAAAACATAGCAAATGCTATTCAACTTTGTTTATTTTTAAGTCTTATTCAGTTTTATGAAAATTGCTATTCTTTCCAGAGGCCCTCAACTCTATTCAACTCAGGCGTTGTTTGAGGCCGCTAAGTTGCGTGGTCATGAACCAAGGGTCATAGACCACCTTTATTGCCAACTGGTTATGTCGGAAGGTGAATTGCAAGTCCGCTACGGAAATGAAATACTAAATGACATTGATGCGATTATTCCTCGCATAGGTGCCTCAGTTACTTTTCATGGAGCGGCTTTAATTCGTCAATTCGAACTAATGAATGTTTTTTCCGCATTGAGTTCAGATTCTCTTTTGAGGTCCAGGGATAAATTAAGATGCTTGCAAATTTTGGGCTCGCAAGGTATTGGAATTCCAAAGACTGCTTTTTCAAATTATATTGATGCACCAAAAGAACTCATAAAGGAGGTAGGAGGTATTCCTGTAGTGATAAAGTTGTTAAAAGGAACACATGGCCTTGGTGTCATTTTGGGAAAGGATGAGTCAACTGCGGAATCTGTTTTAGAAGCCTTTAATAGGGTGCATGAAAAAGTCATTGTCCAAGAATTTATTAAAGAATCAAATGGCGAGGATATTCGGGCTTTTGTAGTAAATGGAAAAATTGTGGCCAGTATGAAAAGGAAAGCAATGGCTGGAGAATTTAGATCAAATTTGCATCGTGGAGCAACGGCAATTAACATAAAGTTGGATAGTAAAGAAGAGGCCGCTGCTTTGCAAGCAACGGAATTGTTAGGATTGAAAATTGCAGGAGTAGATATTTTGCAATCAAAAAGAGGTCCTTTGGTTTTGGAAGTGAACCCATCTCCAGGTTTAGAAGGAATTTCCTTGACCACCGGAGTTGATGTAGCTAATAAAATAATTGAATTTATAGAAGATCAAACGAATTTATAAATATGAGTGAACAGAAGGAATTTATTATTAGTGGAAAAAAAATTGCTCCGGGTGAACAAGAACAAGTCCAGCTATCTGTCGCTAGATTACCTTCTGGAACTGTTATTAATATTCGTGTTCATGTATTTCGTTCAAAAAAACCAGGGCCAACTATGCTCGTAATGGCCGGTGTGCACGGCGATGAAATCAATGGCGTAGAGACAGTAAGACAGGCCT
>CALGJW010000330.1 GCA_937930025.1 uncultured Saprospiraceae bacterium
CTAAAATTAGGCCCATTTGGAATAATGGGAAAAAAGGTATTTAGTAAAGTAAATATCACTGATAAAATAATCAGCAGACCAAAGATGTATGAAAACAAAGAAATCCATTCTATAATTGATTCTCGATCTTTGCCAATAAGAACTACTGTTCCATTTGGTGCATGATAGAGAAAGTCTGATCGATTATTGTCCACATATTCTTTGTTCTGTCCAGGCGGAGGAAGGTTCTCCATAATCAAAGAGGAACCATATGCTTTTCCCTCGTAATCCACTCGTCTTTTATTTCTGTAAACCGCGTATTGGTATCGATCCAAATTTTTCAAATTCTTGTATTGCTTGTCAACAAGCAACTCTGAATAGACCTTGGAAGCCACTCGCTTATTTCTACCGAATTTTAAGAAAAGCTGGGCGGAATTTTCTGGGTTATCCCTAATGGGAACTTCGACTTTAATTAAATATTTGTTTTGTCCTGGGTCAGAACTGACATATCTAATATTGTTTTTTATGACTGGGATTCCCCTTGAGAATTCATTGTCAAGAAAAGGGTAGGATGCTTCTTGAGATTCGACAGCAGGTTCATTGTACTTATTAAATACATTGACTTCATAGTCGTAGTTGTAAAATAAATAGCTATCACCACTGTAATATTTATCTATATATTTTTTAATAGATTCTTGCGTGATTTTAAAAGGGAAGGGTTTTAAAGCTTGATGGGTAAGTTCTCTATCTAAAAGAAGTTCATTTGATAATTTCACAAAAGAGCGTTCTGCCAGTGTATCTCTTAAGTCAGCTAATTCCTTTGAATACTGAAGCCTAACAAATCTGTCTTTATACGCATTGTATTTGAATAGTAAAACTGAAGCAAACCCAGCTAATGCAACTAGCCAAAAAACAAACCATTTAAAAGTTTCATTTTTATGATCTATTGTTAAATCAAAAAGAAAAATAAATGCCACAGGAATCATTACCATGAAAAAAGGATGGAATAATAAATCAAAGGCATAGGAAAGCGGCCACATCACTGCGATCACCCCCAATAGAATAGCCATCCTTTTTTGCGGACTAAAGCCAAGGGCCTTGATAGTTTGCATTATTCCGTAGCTATAAAGCAAAAGTGCTGCAAGCAAAAAGATAACACCAATTATACTTAGGAGACTATATCTATCTAGATTAAAAACATTTGTAAAGTCATACGAAATGGAGGTTTGTAAAACCAATGTCTTAAAAACGAAAGTGGTAAATATGACTCCAAAGGTTATCGAGGCATAATTTAATACCGTCAACCAAAACCGTTGGTTGGTTGATAAATGATCGTAATTTCTTTTTTCGGTATAACGATAGAAGAAATACATTACCCATAGTAAAAGAGAAATATTAATTAATAAATCTCCCAGAGAATTACTTAAAATGGTTTGGAATGTTGGACCAAAAAGTGTTAATGAATTAAAGTATTCAGTAAATCCTAATGCTATTGTTAAAAGACGAATTCCAAAAACAGAGCCCATGAACACCAAGTTGGAAAGAAGGGAACCTTTCGTCTTTTTTAAGGATAAGGAAAAGCGATGTATAAAAGTTCCAAGCACTAAAAAACCAAAAAAGAACATCCAAAGTTGAAGCACCAATTGTCTTTGATGTATAACCGGTCCATCCGTAGTCAAATGAAACAAGGGTGTTCCCTTAATTCCTGTAACTGGATAAGGAGTTATTTCTTCCGTAATTTCTAAACTAATGGGAATATCTCTTCCTGCGATAAAATAGGGTTGTAAATAATCAGATGTTATTTGGTAATCCTCTCGAATTAGTATCAGGGCGATAATGCTATATGTTCCTTTCGAGTCCCGATAGGCTTGACTTATTTGTTCATAATAGCCGTTTCTTAAATGAATTAATTTAGACTTCCGCTCTGGGCTTACTGAATTTATTTCCTCTTTGTTAGGAAAAATTTGATTATTTGTCCAAAAGACAAGAGAATCCTTGCGATAAATACTAATGGAATAATCAGCCTCTCCTAAGGCTTTGATATAGGCGTAATCTTCTTCATGAGTCTGGAGAAAATTGGGCTGAGGATTAATTTGACGTTCGTGGAAGTCTTTTTGATCAAAAAAGCTCTTTACCTCCGCTTCATTTAACTTTAAGTCAGATTCAATTTGGTCTGCATAACGACCTAAGTCCAAAGACCATTTGAGATACGCCCCATAGGAAATTGCCCCCATCAGTATGATGATTGCGGCTAAAAGTATGCGGTTATGGCCTTTTTGCATTAAAATCGGACTGTCGGATTGCTATTTACAACTGCGCAAATATAATCCAGTGTTCCATACTAAATAAATCTATAGTGAAATCCTTGCTATTATGGAACGTAAGACCTTTATTTACTGTTACATAAAGACGTTGCATTCTGCTCTATCGCGGCCTCGAATTTATTCGAGGACGAGGAAAGTCCGGACAACGCAGAGCACCACACCATCTAACGGATGGGGCTTCGATTTATCGAAGTACAGAAAGTGTCACAGAAAATATACCGCCTGAATTCGTTTAGGTAAGGGTGAAAATGTGTGGTAAGAGCACACGGCTCCTTTGGTAACAAAGGTTGCAGACAAACCTTGTGGGTTGAAATGCTATGTATATCTCGGCCTCTTAGGAGGAAAAATTGCTCGTTTATTTGCTATTTTAGCAATCCGGGAGGGGTAAGCAGCTTGATTTCGTTAGTGATGACGAGACTAGATAAATGATAGAGATCCTTCGGGACACAAAATCCGGCTTATAGGAATGCAACGTTTTTATTTTCTTCTTTTTTTTATTCCCAACTTACTGGCTGGGCAAATGGGTTGTCCTGATCCAATGGCCACCAATTACGACTCCTTTGTGACTATTAACGATGGATCTTGCCTTTATCCTCCTACCAACGTAAGCACCCAAATCCTAGCAAATCTTCCAGATGAATTACCGGAGTGTTCCGGAATGGTTGCTTATGGAAATTACTGGATAGCCTTAAATGATAGCGGTGGAGGAAATGATCTTCAAATCCTAGATAAAGCCACAGGCGATTTTATCCGTGAAATTGAGCTTTTGAATGCTACCAATGTTGATTGGGAGGCGATGTACATCTATGAGGACGATTTGTTTATTGCAGATTCAGGAAACAACAATGGCAATCGACAAAACCTTGGTATTTATAAGTTTCCCCTTGCATTGATCGAACAAGATGAAATTGCAGTTGAATTTTATCCTTTTAGTTATGAAGATCAGGTTGACTTTAATCCTGATCCGGAGGCTCATCCATTTGATTGCGAAGCAATGGTAATTGACGAAGAGGGAATTCATTTATTTACGAAAGGATGGGATTTTGGAAAAATAAAACATTATCTGTTCGACTATGAATCAGGAGAAACTATTCTTGCTCCTGTGGATAGTTTCAATGTAAATGGACTAGTTACAGCCGCAAGTATGGATGATGAAGGTACTTTAGGGTTTACAGGCGTAGACGGTGATGCCTTTCTGTGGTTGTTCTATGATTATAAACCAAGAGAATTTTTTTCAGGTAATAAGAGAAAAATTGGGCTGGGATTCTTAGGACAGAATGAAAGTCTATTTTTTGAAAATAATGAAACCGCTTGGATCACATCGGAAGATACCTTTCAACCGGGAAAAATATATTCTCTTAAATATAATCAGTGGATTACAACGGGTACTTCAGATGTTTCTAAGGAAGAATTCGCTTTGATTTTTCCAAATCCCTTTCAGAATAGTTTTGAAATTTATGCCCAAAATCTAGAACCTTTCAGTTATAAAATTTACAATCATTTAGGACAACTTTTATTTGAAAAAAAGAAAAGCGAAGAGAGTAGGGTAACCGCATTAAGTGATGCTCCTGCTGGTCCTTATTGGCTTGAAGTTTATTCTGGTGACAAAAAATATCGCCAATTGATGATTAAGCAGTAGATATTTCAATTGAATTTTAGGCAAAATAAAAAAGCCAATTGCAAACGCAATTGGCTTTTTAGCTAAAGAAAAATCTAATTTTTATTCTTCAACTATATCTCCTCCAGCAAAATCGAAGATCAAACTGAAACGTAAAGTATTATCAAGTGGATTTCTGTTATTAGTTGTTGGAACTAAATATGAGAAGTCCAATCCGAAAATATTATACTTTAAGCCAAGGCCTACTGTGAAGTATTTTCTTCCACCTTTTGTACTATGTTCCGCAAAGTATCCTGCACGAACTGCGAACTGCTCATCGTAAAGATATTCAGCACCTACGGAAATCATCCATTCACGCATTTCTTCATCAAATCCTCCAGGAGCATCTCCGAAAGATGTTATTATTCCTCCGAAAGGAGAATGTTCTTTCCAATCTAGAATGTCAGGATCACCAGTTTCGTTATCATTAGTTCTGGTAGGAACCAATAGTTTATTTAAGTCAACCGCAAAAGTGATTTTATTAAATTCGTCTAAAACAATATCTAAAGAAGATCCAATTCCTAAATTTGCAGGGATGTAATCCCTGTTTTTTGAATTGGTGTATGTCACCTTGGAACCAATATTGGAAATCACTGCTGCTAAAGAAAGATTCGCATCTTTTTCTCCCAACTTAATTTTGTTATTGTAGGTAGTAGAAATATCAGCTGCTCCTGCATAAGCTGGTGTGACATCCACTCCACCTACCGTCTGATTACTGGCCAAATTGGAAAAGATAAATTTAGGTGCTATTCCTACAGCAAACTTGTCACTTAATTTTCGGGCGTATGCCAGTGTAAATTCAAATTCAGAAGGATCTCCTTGTCCCAAGGACTGTCCATTAAAGTCAGTATAATTAATTGACCCTAAAGAGAAAAATCTTAAGGATGCACCAAAAGTCTGCAAATCATCAGGAGAATAGTAACCGGAGGCATAGGCTAGGTATACATCATTTAGTTGTAAAGCTCTCAACCAAGGCGTATAAGTAGCAGAAAAACTACCAGTATTAGTTACGTTGGCCAACTTTGATGCATTAAAATGCATGGAATTAGCATTAGGAGAGGTCGCTAATCCCACATCTCCCATGGCCCCAGCCCTGGCATCTGGTACTATCCTAAGGAATGGCACCGCAGTGATGATTGTATTTACACATTTCTCACCAGTGGGAGTTAGACCATCATTATTACAAATGAAGGATTGTGCTACCGATTGGTTTGTAAATAATCCTACCAATA
>CALGJW010000331.1 GCA_937930025.1 uncultured Saprospiraceae bacterium
CTAAATATTTTGCAGAATATTCAAAAGGCTCATGAAAGCCCGGGACAGTTTGTTCATCATACCCGCAGCTAATGGCAGCCAATGATTTTCCTCGAAGTTGTCGGCCCAAATCTTTTTCAATTTTCAAGCAATCTGAAAATCTGTCAAAGAAAATTTTCATGGTTCCACTCATCGAATACCAATAAACGGGCGTAGCAAATAAAAGCAGTTCGTAATTTCCTACGATGGATTTAATTAGCGGAATGAAGTCATCATCCTGATTGTTAAATTCATAGTCAAAGGCGCCAATATTCTTTTCCTTCAAATCGATCAAGTCGTAGTCCAGTTCCTCCAAAAGAAGATCAACGATTTTTCTTGTGTTGCCGGTAGAATTCGAACTGCCCAATATGATTACACCTTTCATTATTTTTCGTCCTTCAACGGAGGCCAACTTAATTTAAATTTCTCCAAAGTTTCTAGCACAACCGACGCAATCACATAATTTCTATACCAACGGTCGTCGACAGGGATGATATACCAAGGAATCGCAGAACGATTGATCGCATCCTCGTAGCATCTCCTGTAGCTATTCCAAAGTTTTCGCTCTTCCCAATCTCCTGGATTGTGTTTAAAAAATTTATCTTCCTCTTCCTTACGTTCAGTCAATTTTTCCAATTGACGAGCTTTGGAAAGATGTAAGTAGAATTTTAAGACAGTGGTATTATTATCTACCACCAGCAATTTCTCCCAGGCATTAATAGCTTCGATTCTGGCATCTACTCTTTTTTTATCAATCCATTTATGAACTCTTTGAATGAGAATATCTTCATAATGAGATCGGATAAATATTTTTATTTCTCCTTTTCTAGGGGCCTGTTGATGTACCCGCCACAGAAAATCATGCGCAAATTCTTCATCAGTAGGTTTCTTAAAACCATAAGCTGAAACGCCAGAAGGAGAACAGTATTTAAAAGTCGATCGAGTAGAACCATCTTTACCAGAAGAATCCATCCCTTGAAAAACAATCAACAAATTTTTATCATTATTGGCATATAGCATCTCCTGCAATTCTGCTATGCGCTTTGTCATCTTTTTGGTTTCTTTTTCGATCTTAGAACGATCAGCACCTTTGGGAGCCCGAGTAGGAATTGTAGATAACTTGGTGTTCTTTTTCGCTATAGTTTGTTTGATCATATATTTTACGAATTGTATTTACGTAAATATAAGAACATCTGTAAAAAGTAGGGGTACAATTCCTTTAGAGTGTTCTGGGAATGTGAAAAGAGTTATCAAATTATTTTCGACTCAACGCATTTTCGAATTCGTCATTCGTCATTCATTTACCCATTGCCCAAAGAGCAAAGTACAATTTTTCAGAAATTCAGAAAAAGGTTGGCACTAAATTTATCGACTCATTCTATTTCTCTTAACAAGATAGGCTTGTAAGATGGGGCGAAAACCCCTGTTAATGTCTGCTTCTACAAAATCGATTTTATATTGAAGACATTTTACTTTTAATTTATCGATATAGGCGGTCATCTGAGTTTTATAATAATCCTTGACTTGATTGGATTGAAGCTTTACTTTTTCACCCGTTTCCATATCTATGAAAATATAAGGGCGATTTTCAAACTCAAAATCAATCTCTTGGGCTTTATCGGTGACATGAAATAATACTACTTCATGCTTATTATGCTTCAAGTGTTGAAGGGCTGAAAATAATTCTTCGGCCTTATCTCCATGGTCGAACATATCGCTGAAGATCACTACTAAAGAACGCTTATGAATGGCATCTGCTATTTGATGAATAGCCGTAGCCGCAGATGTTTTTTTATTCCGCTCAGGATTATTTAGAAGTTTATCTAAATAGGTAAGTTGCAAGCGATAGTGAGAGGTACTTGATTTACAGCGAGAATGTTGTTGTAAATCTTCGTCAAACAAAGATAGCCCGAATGCATCCCTTTGCTTTTGTAAGAGATTCATGATTGCTGCTGCGCTGAGCGCGGAAAAATTCAATTTATTACGACCGATTTGCCCCTTTTCACCATTATCTGGAAAGTACATAGAGCTTGAAGTGTCAATGACTATTTGACAGCGCAGATTTGTCTCTTCTTCGTATCTTTTTGTGAAAAGCTTGTTTGTTCTCGCGTAGACTTTCCAATCTATGTTCTTGGTCGATTCTCCTGGATTATAAATACGATGCTCTGCAAATTCTACCGAAAAGCCATGAAATGGACTCTTGTGTAAACCAATGATAAAGCCTTCAACCACTTGACGGGCTAAAAGCTCAAGGTTGCCAAGATCTCGTACTTCGAAATTGTCCAGTAAGGAAGGAACATCACTCATATTATAAGACTGTAGTAGATAAACGGTTTAACCAGCGTTCTGTTGCGAATTTAGACTTTTCAAAGTAAAGGCGGTAGACTGGTGAAAACAAAAAAAGCCGATGGTCCAAGAACCATCGGCTTAATTCGCTTTGTGTTGGGAAAGGAGGCTAGTTTAGGGCTGCCTCAATTTTCTCAATCAACACTTGTTTTGTAGTTACTCCTACGTGCTTATCCACTACTTCTCCATCTTTAAGGATGAGAATTGTAGGAATAGAACGTACGCCATATTTGAAAGAGATTTCTGGGTTATTGTCAACGTTTACCTTGCCAATAACAGCTTTCCCTTCATAATCTGTTGATAATTCTTCAATGATTGGTCCGATCATTCGACAAGGACCGCACCATTCTGCCCAAAAGTCAACAACTGCTACGCCCTTGTTATCGATTGCGCTAGCTTGAAAATTGGTGTCTGTGAATTCGAATGCCATGTATTAAAATTTTAAATTAGTTGAATTATTATTGTAACATCAGCTTCTTAAATATGTTGCAAAGTTACTCTTTTGTAGGACGAAAAAGTCCTTCCAAGGACACCTAATTAACATAACCTTAATGGGTTGAATAATTATTTTTTTACAAGTGATTGATTTTCAATGAACTAATACTTGTCAAAAATCAAAGAATTTTATCCCTGATTGTAGAATTCTTGATAATTTTTGAAGAAATCATCGGTTAACCCAATTGTCGCTGTAATTTTAGCCTTTAATGGCATCTATTAGATTATTCTCACAAGTAGAAAAGAAAGAACGTTTTTGGATCATTGCCTGTGTGATTACAATATTTTTGAGGGCTCTATTGTCTAACGATAGTATAGAACGGTTTTACGCACGAGGACTTTTTCCAAAGATTAGGAAAGTTCTTGACGCTATTCATCATGCCATTCCTATTTATTTTTTATGGCTCGTGATTATCGCTTTAACAACTTATGTGCTTTATAATATTTATTCAGGTTGGAAAAAAAATGAGGGACCGAAACAACGAGCAATCCAGTTTACCATCAAAACCATTTCTATTTTGGCAATGGTGTTTACGCTATTTATGTGGCTTTGGGGATTCAACTACGGTCGATTAGGCATATATAAACAGTTGGATATCGTCGGGGAAGAAGTCTCCAAAGAAAGGTTAATTGAGTTAGCTAAAATACAGCAAGACCGACTAACAGTTTTACGTCCTACCGTTTCACTACTTCCAAATCTCCCAATGGATGCGGATAGCTATGGTCTACCTCCGCAAACTGAATCTAAAATAGTGGCTGCGACGATTGCGACTTTTGAACAACTCGAATTAGGGCTTCCTGGAAAACCAAAGCCTAGGATTTTGTATCCCAAGGGAACTTTGTTGCGCATCAGTACAGCGGGTTTTTATTCTCCGTGGACAGGGGAGGCCAATGTGGATGGCGGATTACATCCTTTACAAATTCCAAGCGTAATGGCGCATGAATTAAGTCATGCAATGGGAATAACGGACGAAGGAGGATGTAACTTTATGGCGGTTCTCATTGGTCGCAAGATGGATGACCCATGGTTACAATACGCCTTTGAGCTAAGCTATTGGCGACAGATTATGGGAAGATTGAAAAGAAAAGATGAAGCGAGCTACAAACAAATCCGAACGAAGTTACCTATCGAGATAAAACAAGACTTGGAAAGTATTAAATTGAACTCAGAAAGCTATCCAGATATTTTTCCAAAGATAAGAGATTTCTTTTACGACAACTTTCTTAAGAGTCAAGGCGTGAAAGCTGGATTGAAGAGTTATGCGCAAGTTGTAAACATGGTGGAGGCCTGGGATAAAAAAATCAAATCAGTAAAATAAATTTAGATTTTTTCTGTTTTAATTACAGCAACTAACAAATATAACGAATGAAAAATCTACTCCCGCTTGCATTAATTTGCACGGCCCTTCTATTCAATGCTTGTAAGGACGATGACGATGATCCGTTTTTTCCACCACCAGAGCAAGAAGAAACTTTCGAAACTAATTCCTATAGCTTATTATCCCCTGGAAATTATTGGATTTATGAAGTCTACACTGAAAATAATGATGGTCAATTGGAACTATCAAGTAATGTGGACTCTAGTTATATTGAAAAAGATTCTTTAATTAATGGTGAAACGTTTTTCAAGTTTGTTGACCAAAATTTGGGAATGATCAATATTCAATTCTTAAGAGATTCTGCCGATTATATAATAGATGAAAAGGGAGAACTGATTTTCGCCTTGACGAACTTCGGGCCGTTGCTTAGTGAGAGCGGGGATGATATTGTAGAATTTAAAACTTATATGGTCGGCCCAAGACCTGTAACTACAACGCTAGGAGATTTTGATGCGCTAAAAAAGGAAACGGAAATTTCTGTCAATGGCGAAAGTTCTTTAGATCGCTGTGGTTTAAACACTTTTTGGTTTTATGTAAAAGACGTAGGAGTGGTCAGGAATGAAATACTTTACTTTTCAAATTGCCAGCGAGTTAGAAGAGAACTAGTTCGATATTCTATTTTGTAATCGAGTTTTTAATCAAAAGGCTTTTGCAAATAAAAAGGAACCCAATTCAAAATTAGGTTCCTTTTTTATTGGGTCTTTAGAATATTAACTTGTATTGAAAGTGAAAAGGATATTACCGACTAAAAGAATTTCGCTTAGGCTCTTTCTTGATCTCTGATAAAGTTTCGATCATATTAATCAAAGTTTCATTCAGGTTTTTAATCGCCAATTCAATTTCCCAAGCATCTCGATTCCTAGGTTCCACATAATTCGAAATTGCTCTGACCTGAATAAATGGAACGCTGAATAATTTTGCCACATAGGCAGCGGCTGCGCCTTCCATAGATTCTACTTCAAGTTCTGGATACTTCTCTAACGTCTTATCTATGCTTTCCTGAGTTCCATGCACTTTGTTCACAGTTCCTCCAATCACTTTTGGTAAAAAAGTAGGTAACTCTCCATGTTCAGTTTTGATCCAACCTTCCTGAAACGGAAATACATTTTCTTCGATGAGATTCATTTCAAAAACGGAAGTAAAATCGCCATTTTTTTCTTCTACTCCTAAATCAATGAAACTGTCTTGTACGACTTGTACAACTTCTCCAAGTTTTATATTCTTGTCATAACTTCCGGCTACACCAGCTTGAATGACCATTTGGAACTTATTGGCTAATGCCCTACTCAAATGTGCGGAAGTCAAGACTGATCCTACTCCATGTACAAATGGAATAATGTTCAACTTATCAATTTGATAACCGCCTTCTTTGGACTGCTCACTTTTCTGAACTAAGAATTCTAGGGTAGGGGCAATCTCAAATGGAGTAGCTGCAGCAAGTAATATTTTCAAATGAAATTATTTATTGGTAAATAAATGTGAAGCCAGGACTCAGGCCTAATATTTGGTGGTAAGCAGCCATTGCATCAATCCGAATTTTTTCACTAATCTTAAAACCAAGACCAAAAGATAATTCAGGAGCATAACTATTTACACCAACTCTTAAGAACAATTGTTCAGCAGGTTGGTATTCGACCCCGGCCTGAATGCCAAATGCTCTTTCCAAATCTTTTTCAATCGATAAAAGGAGTTTCAATTTTTCAGGAAAAGCATATTGAGCACCTATGCTTATTATCGTTGGAAGAAATTGTCCAGGTGTAATCTCTGATCGAATTGGATTCTGTATGTAAGTACCTACCGTAATGCTTTTCGAAATTTTTGCTTGTAAGCCTAACGTTCCGGAGATTGTAAATTGAGAGCCATATTCCTCTATGCTTGTGTTAAACAATTTCGCTTGAACACTTAAGGAAAAAGATTCGAATAATTGCCGAGCATAACTCAAACCAACGGATTGCTCATTATAAGCTGGTAATCCATAGTAAGTTAAATTAATTCCAAATACGCCTAGATCAGATGGAATTACTGCTCCTGCACCACCCAATAAAATTCCAGTCCCCGCAAATCTCGTTTCTGCTGTCGCCAAGGCTCCGAAATTTTCTATGCTGGTAAGCCCTGCCGGATTTCCAAATAAGGACTGAATGCCAGATGCCGCTGCAAGTGATCCTCCTAAAGCTCTAGATTCTGCGGAATTCACAATTCCTGCTGTGAATTGGCTAAATCCTGAAATGGATACCAATAGGCCTGCTAGCAATAAAATAAATGTCTTTTTCATAGAAATGGATTAGCCATGCTGGCCTATCAGATCCTAAAGGTAGAAATCACTTTAATAAGGATTGTCTCTGTGTTTAAAAAATTGAAAAATATTAAGGAAGAATGAACTCACATTCTTCAGTTAAGCGTAAACACTTGGTCAAAAAGAATAGGTATCCATCGTTTATCAGCCAATTGTTGTAAAACTTACACTTTCCAAATGATTTATTTCTCTTTTCCCTTTTTACTCCCTATATATGCTGTAATTACCTTTTAAACGAAACAATAAATCGAATGACTAGCTTGGATTCTCTGGATTGGGTTGTATTGAGTAGCTATTTTGTAGTCTTATTAGCAATAGCATGGTGGGTAATCAAGCAAAAAAATAATAACACAGAAGATTATTTTCTGGCGGGTCGAAATGTTGGCTGGTTTGTGGTAGGAGCTTCCATTTTTGCTTCCAATATAGGTTCTGAGCATGTGGTGGGATTAGCGGGAAATGGAGCTGGAGATAAGATGCCGCTTTTAATCTATGAATTGCATTCCTGGATAGTATTAATGTTAGGTTGGGTTTTCTTGCCTTTTTATGCACGCTCCAAAGTGTTTACAATGCCTGAATTCCTTGAAAGAAGATTTGATGAAAGATCTCGTCGGGTACTTTCAATAGTCTCAATCATCGCATATGTCTTAACCAAGGTTTCAGTAACCATTTTTGCAGGAGGAGTCGTAGTGGCTAGCTTACTTGGAATTCCATTTTGGGTTGGAGCAATTGGGACTGTGGTCTTAACTGGGTTATATACGGTTCTTGGTGGAATGAAAGCAGTTGTCTATACAGAAACTGTTCAGGCTATTGTCTTGATTATTGGTGCGGCAACCTTAACTGTTATGGGACTAAATGCCGTGGGTGGTTGGGCTGAATTAAAGGCAACAGTTACTCCCGAATATATGAATATGTGGAGACCAAACTCAGACCCTGATTATCCTTGGTTGCCACTTGTGTTCACGAGTACGATTGTTGGTATTTGGTATTGGTGTACCGATCAAGTGATTGTTCAAAGAGTGTTGACTGCAAAAAATATGAAGGAAGCCAGAAGAGGAACCATCTTTGGAGCTGCCATGAAAATAACGCCCATTTTTTTATTCCTAATTCCCGGTATCGTAGCACTAGCATTAAAGATGAAAGGTGAAATTCATTTTGATTCTCCGGATGAAGCTTTTCCAGTTTTGATGATGCACTTGTTGCCATCAGGATTACGTGGATTAGTTGCTGCTGGTTTGATGGCAGCTTTGATGAGTTCTTTAGCATCAGTCTTTAATTCTTGTTCAACCTTATTCACTTTGGATATTTATAAAAGGAAGTATCCAAACAAGGCGGAAGCTGATCTGGTTACCATTGGAAAAATAGCAACGGGAGTTGTAGTTATATTGGGCATCCTTTGGATTCCAGTTATCTCTTTGCTATCCGACGGATTGTATGAATATTTACAAAAAGTACAGGCTTATTTAGCTCCTCCAATTGCCGCCGTTTTCTTACTCGGTATATTTTGGAAACGAATGAATGCAAATGGTGCCATAGCTGCCTTGGTAGGAGGAATGATTCTTGGAATGACAAAATTAATGGCGGAAACATTCCAGTATTTGATGACTGAAGGTTCCTTTATATATAATTTCGCAGCTTTCAATTGGTTGGTGTTTGGAGCTTTGTTCTTTTTTACTTGCGTTTTAATTGCGCTAGTAGTAAGTTTAATGTCACCAGCTCCGAATGAAGCACAAATTCAAGGACTGACCTTCGCAACTATTTCTGCAGATCAAAGTGCCGAAAACAAAGCTAGTTATGGCATGATAGATATTGCAGCAACATTTGGAATCATTGCAATAATCGCTTGGATAATGATAACCTTTAGTGGCTAATAACTAAAGACAATCTTGTTCTTTTTTTATTCAAAGGAATTTATTTCGATGATAAAAGAAGAATTGTTAGGCTGAGTTTGACTAGGAATTGCTCTTTGCTTTTTTAGTATAAATAATTCTGATAAAAGCCTTAAGAAAGTACGATGAACTTTACATAATTTTCAGCTTCTTGCCTATCTTACGAGAACAAATATTTAAAGAGCGAATCCAAATATTAGTGGATTTTTTCTTGCTAATTATACCTAACCATGGAAATTAAAAAACCAACGAAGGAATACGATGTAGTGATCGTAGGTTCCGGCGCCGGAGGTGGAATGACAGCAAAGCAACTAGCCGATGCAGGTTTGTCTGTTGCCATTGTAGAAGCTGGTCCTTTTTTCGATCCAAAAGATCCTCTCACACAAACACAATTAAAATGGCCATGGGAATCTCCTAGAAGAGGAGCTAGCACAAAGTCTCGATCGTTCGGAGATTTTGATATGTGCTATGGCGGCTGGTCCTTAGATGGTGAGCCTTTTACCACCGCAGAAGGGACAGACTTTTGGTGGTATCGAGCAAGAATGTTAGGTGGAAGAACCAACCACTGGGGTAGAATTTCTTTGAGATTTGGTCCCAAAGATTTTAAGCGAAAATCTATCGATGGCTTGGGAGATGATTGGCCGATAGGTTATGAAGATGTAAAGCCCTATTACGATAAGGTGGATAAGTTGATCGGAATTTTTGGAACCAAAGAGGGTATAGAAAATGAACCAGACGGATTTTTTCTACCTCCTCCAAAGCCAAGACTGCATGATCATTATTACATGAAAGGTGCCGCAAAAGCAAAAGTTCCGGTGATCCCTTCTCGAATGTCCATGTTGACCAAAAGAATTAATAAAGATCGAGGAGTTTGTTTTTTCTGTGGACAATGTTCTCGTTCCTGTAATGTCTACGCAGATTTTAGTTCAGGTTCCTGCTTGATATTTCCTTGTCAAAATGCGGGTGGACAAATCGATTTGTTTACGGATTGCATGGCAAGAAAAGTGGTGACGAATGGAGAAGGAAAGGCAACTGCCATTTCTTACATCAATAAAAAAGATAAACAGGATTATCAAATTCGGGGTCGTGCAATAGTACTTGCTGCTTCCGCCGCAAGTTCCGCAAGAATACTTTTAAACTCCGCATCCAAGCAACATCCAAATGGCTTAGGAAATGGCTCAGATCATGTAGGAAGATATCTCCATGATAGTACAGGTGCCTCCCGTTCCTTTTTTGTGCCAGAATTGTTGAACCGAAAAATTTACAACGAAGATGGGGTAGGAGGTCTGCATGTCTATTCTCCTTGGTGGTTAGATACAAAAGATCTCGATTTTGCTAGAGGCTATCATCTAGAACAATGGGGAGGTTTGGGAATGCCGGGATATGGATTCGGTGGAGCGCATGAAAAAATTCAAAAGTTTGTTGGCGAACAAGTTGGTGGCTACGGAAGTAAAATCAAGGAGCAGGCACGAAAATTTTATGGAGCAACTATCGGA
>CALGJW010000332.1 GCA_937930025.1 uncultured Saprospiraceae bacterium
GGTTTACACAATCGGGTAACTCAAAGAATCAAAATCAATCCATTTAATTTGCAAGAAACGGAAGCTTTGTTGAAGGCCAATCACAATGTTTTAAACCGTTATCAAATTCTCCAACTCTACATGGTTATGGGGGGAATTCCCTACTACTTGGATGCTGTTTCCCCAGAAAAAAGTGCAGCTCAAAATATTGATAATTTGTGCTTTGGAAAAGATGCACTTTTATCAAAGGAGTTTGATAACCTGTTTCAGTCATTATTTAAAAACTCAGCAAAACACGAAGCCATCGTTAAGGCATTGGCGACTAAGGTGAAAGGACTCTCCCGAAAGGAAATCGCAAAAATATCCCGATTGCCCTCAGGAGGTACATTGACAAAAGTGTTGGAAGAATTAGAAGAAAGTGGCTTCATAAGTAAAGCGAGCCAATACAATCAAAGGTCAAATAATGGCTTGTATCGCCTAAGTGATTTTTATAGCTTATTTTATTTAAAATTTATAGATAATAAAGGAGGGGCTTTTGAAGGAAACTGGCTAAACGCAATTGATAATCCTACTCAGAGGACTTGGCTTGGCTATGCTTTTGAACAAGTTTGTTTGGCCCATATTCCTCAAATAAAAAAAGCACTTGGTATCAGTGGTGTGTTGGCGAAAGTATATTCCTGGCGAAGCAAACAGTCCATAGATGGTGCGCAAGTTGATATGGTCATAGACCGTCGAGATATGGTCGTTAATCTTTGTGAAATGAAATATTCTATTGACTCCTATACCATTTCTAAGTCCTATGCTGATGCCCTCAGAAATAAGATTGGAACTTTCGTTAGGGAAACAAAAACCAAAAAAGCTATATTCCTAACAATGATTACAACTTATGGAGTGGAAAAAGATGCTCATTCATTGTCGTTGGTTCAGAATGATTTTGGGATGGACGTATTGTTTGAGTGATGGTGTTTTGATTGGATAATAAGAAATGGGAGAGAATTAAAGCGCTTGGTGAGGCCAGCGCAGCGTATCATCCACTATAGCCAACTCCTCGCTGGTGGCTTAAGAGGAGCTTGACTATACTGAATGCTACGGCTAGTGGTCTAAATTTGAAGACCAACCACCCTTTTTAGCTTACGGAATGTGGGGCGAATAGTACAGATTCCGTAACCTAAAAAATTAACACATTACGGAATCTATTAGAAAATAATAAGATTTAGCCTCTAATAAATTTTATTGCTAGCTAAAACTATGTATTTTTAAGTACTTTTAGCTACCAATAAATTGTAATGATGAAAAATACTTTCACAGGAAGGGACAAAGAAATTGAAGTTTTACAAAAAGCACTTCAATCCAATGAGGCTGAAATGGTCTCGGTTATTGGGCGTCGTAGGATAGGGAAAACTTTCTTGATAAAGCATGTATATAAAGACAATATTGTTTTTGAATTGACAGGGACGAGGAATGCTCCAATGAATGAGCAACTCCAAAACTTTATGTTTTCATTACAGCTTGTCACTGGAAATAGTATCATCGGAAAACCTCCTGGCAATTGGATGGAAGCATTTTTTATCTTAATCAATTATCTCAAAGATCGATCTTCTGACCAGAAGCCTGTCATTTTTTTAGATGAACTACCATGGCTCTCCACTCATCGTTCTGGATTTCTTAGAGGCTTAAGTTTCTTTTGGAATAGTTGGGCAGTGAATCAAAATATAGTTGTCGTGATTTGTGGCTCCGCAGCTTCATGGATGATTCAAAAAGTTGTAAATGATAAAGGTGGTTTACATAATAGAATTACTAAAAGGATTTTCCTCCAACCTTTCACCCTTTCCGAAACAGAAGAATACCTTCAAAGTAGAAACATTACTTTAAATCGTTACCACCTCATTCAATTGTATATGGCAATGGGTGGGATTCCCCATTACCTGAAGGAAATAGAAAAAGGAAAGAGTGCTACCCAAATTATTGAAGCTACTTGCTTTTCGAACACGGGCCTTCTTAAAGATGAATTTTCGAATCTATATGCCGCTTTGTTTGAACACTCAGGCAATCATATAGCTGTCGTACGAGCACTTGCAAAACGTAAAGTTGGGATGAATAGGAATACCCTAATTAAGGAAGCCAAGTTGCCCAACGGTGGAAATATGACTAAAGTACTGGATGAACTCAAGCAGTCGGGGTTCATAGATTTTTATCTTCCCATTGGGAAAAAGAGTAAAGATAAGATGTACCGTTTATCAGATGAATACTCCTTATTTTATCTTCAATTTATCGAGAAAAATATAAATGAAAAAGGAGAGATTTGGAAACAGTTGAGTCAAACACAAGAATATAAAATCTGGTGTGGTTATGCTTTTGAAAACATTTGCCTAAAGCACGTTCCTGAAATAAAAAAAGCACTTGGTATTGGTAGTGTCTATGCTACCTCTTCCACTTTCTATAAAAAAGGGACTAAAAAAGAAATTGGTACTCAGATAGATTTATTGTTGGATAGGAATGACCAAATCATTAATATTTTCGAAATCAAATTTTACAATAAAGCGTTTACAGTTTCAAAGTCCTACGCAAAAACACTCAAAACTAAATTGAATGTTTTTGAAGAGGCCACCAAAACTCGAAAACATCTATTCCTTACCCTTGTCACCACTTTCGGCATTACCCATAATGAACATAGTTTAGGATTGATTGATCAAGTGCTGACTATTGATGATTTGTTTTCATAGATGCGGAAATCATGTTTCTATATCTGGTAATAAGTACCTAAAAAACATAGATAATACCAAATATAGAGCTATAATTGGTATTATCTTGCCAGTGAAATTGCAGAGTGAGCTACCATGTATTTGTGCAGCTTTGCACAAAAATTCTCCAAATCACCCGTTTTTTGCACAAAAATTCTCCATCAATAAGCTCATCCAATCTATTACGCACAAAAATTTTCCATTTTGATGTGCTCATTTGAAATTTAAAAAACCAACCTTTTTTGAAGTGCAGAATCCAAAATAGAACTTTACTCTTTCCCAAAATATTGATTATCATCTATAAAATTTGTATTATTATTGTTGATAGCAACCAACATTTTTGACATGAAAACTAAAAAGCAGATCATATTTCCCAAATACCAACAGATGTTGGACGAGGTTGGTGATGATGTATTCCATAGCAAATATGGGTAAAATAGTTGGAGGAAGAGGTACTGAGACAATGGGTTTGGATGATATTTGGCATCATGGAGCTTGTGATCCGCAAGAGCCAGATCCAGCATCTCCTACAAATTTAGATGGAACAGTAATTTATCCATTTCCGTGGAATTATGCTATATGTACAAATTTGAGTGTTGTTGAGGAAGAATTTGTCCTACCTTGCAATTAAAGTATTAATAAAAAAATATGAAAAATTACATATATGTTATATGGCTAATAGTAGGAAGCCCTTCTTTTCTATTTAGTCAACCTAATGATCTAGAATCCCATTTATTGCACATAGAAAAACAATTTAGTTTATATGAATCAAGTAATGATAGTGATATGTTGTTTTCTATAGGATGTGGAATTCCTGTATCATTTCTTCAATGTCATGAGAATAAGCATAGCGACATTTGGTTACTTAATCGAAATGTTGTTACAAATTTTTATTTTGAATGGCTAGCCAAAGCATTAGATAGAGGGCTTGATCCTGATTATAATCCAGATGACCCTAGTAACACTTGGAGTAGAGGAAGCTTAATTTTTACGGGTCATGAAGATGAAAGAGAAGTCCATAATCAAAAGCTTAAAAAGAATGAAGAAAACTTAAGAAAGTTTAATTTATTTTACGCCTTTAATAGAGCTATGGATCGTTTTCGATACTTCTACAAATGGGGTTATGCAGTTAACGGTTACGGAGTATTTGATTTAGAAAAAGAGTTAAAGGTATATGCTACGGAGACTAATATGGATATTGCCTGTTATAAGCAAATAGTGGAAATTATTAAGATCGAATTGAAAAAGAAATGCACCTTTGGAAATTAAAAAATATGAAATTTTATTTCTGTTTATTGTTCTATTTTTGAACAAGAATATATCTTCTCAAGGATTAACTAAATAGCTCTTACGCCCTCCCAATCAATACAAAATATTGATTATTATCCATAAAACTTGTATTATTGTTGATAATAATCAACATTATTGATATGAAAACTAAAAAGCAAATCATATTTCCAAAATACCAACGGATGTTGGAGGAGGTTGGTGAGAATATAAAATTGGCTAGGAAGAGGCGTAAATTCACCATGGTTCAGGTATCGGAACGTGCGAATATCAACAGAACAACTTTGTACCAGATCGAGAAAGGAAATCCCAAAGTTTCTCTGGGTGCTTACTTTAATGTATTTCGGGTATTGGGTTTACATGAAGATTTTTTGAAGTTGGCGGCTGATGATGTTTTTGGTAGGAAATTGCAAGATTTGGAATTGTTGAAAAAGAAAAGTAAATAATGGGAAGATGGCCTCGACTTGAGGAATAGAATCTTATCCAAGACAACCATCCATAATGGTATCTTTAAAAATCACATTACCAAAACAAAGAAAACCAAAGAGCCAGCCCACAGTGCAGTGAACTGGCTCTTCTAATCTACTGGTTTTTAAATTTAGTGAATTGGATATTTTTCCAACTCTCTTCTTTATTCTTTTACAATTCTTTTTGTAATCAAACTTCCATCCGAACCAGTCATATGGAGGAAATACATGCCGGGAGTAAGTTGGGAAAGATCAAACTCCAGAACATTGGCTCCGCCAACTAATTCCTTGTTTTCCTGCCCTACCAATTGACCAGTCAGATTAAACAACTGAATAGGTGTCAACTGATCTTGAGCTACTTCCACCTCCAATTGGAAGATGCCAGAAGTTGGGTTCGGGGAAGGTTCTCCCAGATTCATCGTGTTCGAACCTAGCTCGTTTTTGAACTCAATTGTTGGCTCTGACATTTCCGATTCGCAAGGGATTTCGAGAATGAATCTTCGTTTGGTATATTCGCCATCAAAAGCCCAATGGCCATTCCAGAAATTCATATTGGCGTATGGCGAGGTAGTCGATTCTCCACCGTTACTAAGGCTGAAACCAAGGGCTTCGCTGCTGTCCCAAACAAGGCTGCCGGCCTGCAAGGATAGACCTATGAAGCTGATTTCAGTGATCTGATTTTCGATAAAGTCGTTTTCTTCCTGACTGTTGATGGAAGCGAGGTATCCGCCTAGTCCTTCGGCTTGAGCCTGTGCATCAAGCCAAGTAGCGTTTTTGTCGGAGTAAAAATA
>CALGJW010000333.1 GCA_937930025.1 uncultured Saprospiraceae bacterium
TTTTGTGCTAAAGAATTTGCACTACTTAAAGAATGAATATTCATGATGCCTAGACGAGTGGTTTTGTTTAAGTTTCCAGTGAGTCTGGTTCCATATAAAATGGGTACCGCTTGACGATCGCTATCCAAACCGATTCTTCTTGAAAAGAATGGCCTTACCGCAGTATAGCCAAAGTCGGAAAAGAGATCTTTATTTTCTAAAAAGAAGGTGCGTTTTTCAGGAAGAAAGATATTAAACCTTGTAAGATTGGTTACTAATTCGTCTACCTCTATTTGAGAAAAATCTGGATTGAACGTTAGGTCAAGGTTCAGTGTGGGACTCAATGAAACTCGTGCATCCAATCCGGCAGTGGCATTAAATTTTACCTCCTCATTTACCAACTTACTGACCGAGCCAGATACAAAAGGTATAAGATTAAAATTTCCCTTTTTGGGGGTAGGGGACTTGTCAAATTCCAAGGCTCCAGCAAAAGCAACATCAGGTGGCCAAAATGATTCTGGAACAGCCGTCCAATTATGAAATTCATTTTTATAAATTAGATTCCTAACAAAATTCATCCCCCATTCTTTTTCATCTGGTGCAAAACGCAGGATTCTAAATGGAATGGCCATTTCCATGGACCAAAATTCTTCTTCGATATGAACTTCGCTATACCATTTGTTACTCCAGTCGCTATTGATATCATCTGGTGAACGAAGCGCATCCCATTGTTGACCTGCGGCGGTTACACCAAAAAGGAAACCATTGGTTCTCGTATTCAACGGATCCAGTACAATTGCTATTCCATCGTTATCCCAATACTCATCCCTTTTTAAGGATTGAATGATAATGTCCTCTTTTTGAAAACACTTTGCTGCAACGTATAGGTTGTCTTTGTCATAGGTAAGCATCACCTCAGTTCTAGGATCTGCATCCTTAGCAAAGAATGGTACTTTTTGCCAAAAATCCGAACCGATATTTGCAGTTTTCCAAGCTTCATCCTCCAATTTGCCATCAATAACAATAGTGGTATTGGTTTCAGATATAGTTAGTCTAAATGCTTTCTTAAAATCTTCCACCGCTGGCTGCGCATAAGGGAACTGAATCCACAGCATGAATAGTATCATTAATATTTTTTCCACTAGTCCACTTCTTTAGCCACAAAGTTAAAAATCAAAAACTTCTTTTTTTATGAAAGATTGCTTGGGTGGTCTGAACCATTTTAATTTTGGAGTACGATTTTATCGTTGATTTTTTCAAGATAGAATGGAATCTAACGGTCTGCAGCATGCGATGGTCGACTGAAAGAAGTCTAGCGTCATCCCTGCCTGTTATGCGCATTTTATTTTATCCTCACAAAAATATGATAAAGTTCCACAGAAGTATCTCCGTTCAAATGATTGCCAATTCCAATTTTGATATTAGCAAATGTTGGGTAATTCTTGGACACATCATGAACTTTCACATCCTCCAGATCAAGTTTATAGGAGAATCCAGAGACGAATTCCAAATATTTATTCCACAAATCATGAAAATCATCTGATTTGGCATAAATTATTACATAATTCCTTGTTAAACCATTTGGATCGTAACTAATAGTAAGTTTATTAAGATGTTTTGAAATCACAGAACGATCAATTCCGGTCAAAATGAAAGCCTCCAAAATTCCTAAAGGATAATTATCCTCTTTCGTGTAAATGGACAAATCTAACTCACCATACGATTTTCCAGTAGACGATAAACCTCTTTGACTTTGGTTTTCAGCAATGAAGTCTTTGGAAAGTAATGAATGGATTAATCCATTAAATTGGTCTTCATTATTGTTTAAAACACGATGCTTACTTTGTATTTCAGAGGCACAAAATATGACAAGATCAAGAAGGCGGTTTTTGTCTTTTTCGTAAAATAAACGCTTTCGTTCTTCATACTTCTCGAGGATAAGTAATGTAATAATGTCATCCCTATATTCTTCTTCATTAAAAGAAATTCCGGGCAATTCCTTTTTGCTCACAATAGATCTAAGCAATTGTAATTCCAATTCTGAATTATCAACCATCGAAATATTGTCCTTAAACTGTTGTTGATAATCCGTAAATATTAAACCTATTAAGAATTGATTTCGATATGAGTGATTTAGAAACCATTGTTGAAGTAAACCTTGATAACGATGATCACTAGCGATTTTGCATTGAAGAGAAAATCCTATCAAATGATAAATTGAAATAAGCTGTGAAAAATGTATACTATTTAATTGAGTTAGTGCTACATTCAATTCTTCACTATCAATCTTAATGGAGAAGTAGCCATACGCCGCAACCTTTTCTATTGGGCCAGAAAACTTACTTAATAGTGTCAATGGGTAATTTGCAAGATCGCCATGTGCATATTTGTAACAAAGTCCTGAAAGATTATTTGTATCAACAATTTCTTGCTTTAAACTGAATATTTTTGAAGCAAAATTCATAAAAACCATGGTGTATTATCTGGCATTGAAATTAGAGACATATAAAATCCATCAACCACTTTCAATTTCAGAGACATTCTCGACATTAATTTGGAATATTTAATACTGGCGGGAGAAGCTTGTTTGTTGAAACTAGTATGTGATAAATTTGCAAAGTCAAACACTTGACTTGTTAAGTACTCAATATCAACTACACTTGATCTTGAATCAATTTCAACCTTCGAAAATACTGAACTAGTTTTTCTAAGAGAAATAAATGAAAGATGTTCATTTAGTTTAATCGCTGTACCGCGCGGAATATTACTAAATCCAATTACCGAATTATCCGTACCATATTTAAAATCATAAAACCTATAGTTATGACCATCACCTACATATACAAATGAATATTTTATGTCTAGGCTCGGATAAAAACTTATTGCTTGCTGCAAAGCATCAACTTCATTGTATTTACCAGCTTTCTTAAAAAGATGAAATACGACATAAATAGGTTTTTGAGAATTTAGTACTTTAATAGCTAAACATTCATCAATACTCTTTCTAATTACCTTCACGAGGTATTTGTTATAATCGTCAATACTAACAACTGCAGAAATTTCACCTACTAAATATTTTCCATCGCCTCTAAAAACCGAAGTCATTCCTATTTGAGGATTTCCATCTTGGTCAGAGGTCGAACCAACTCCGATTACCAATTCGTTTCTAATATCTCCCTGTGGCTTCACCGCCCAAGCTGTTCCTCCCAATTTGGCATAAATATTAAGCGCAATGGTATGATCTGCATAATTTGAAATCTTTCCAGCTTTATCACTCAAGAATTTATTAACTTGTTGGATTTGAACTTCCTGACTGTTTATACCTCTCTTTATAAATTCAGCTTTACAAAAATAATATGGAGAAGATTTAACAGGTAGTTTTTCGTGAACTTCATCAACAACAACAATTGCAAGATTTATATTTGAAGTATCTTGAAAAACTGATTGATAGGAAGGCAACGAGGAATCTTCAATCGGAAAAGTCGTGTACTTAAATTTGGCCAATGGAATTTTATAGATTGTTATTAGTTCTTCTTGAACAGCTTTCATAAAACCCGCAATCTTCAAGTAGTGTTCTTTAGGATATATTACACCAATGTTGATATCTCGATTTTCAAAAAAATCGTATGAAACTGGCTTGTTGTATTTAATTTTTGATCTCATAGCGTACTCTACCGCTTTTCCTTTCGGAGTGCTATTATTATAGAAATACAGTTTTGATTCATCAATTGTCATCAACCCAATACCATCATTGCCATGATCTTCAAAATTAACACTCACTACGTTTGTCAAGTTCAAACCTTTTGGATATAAAATAGAGTCTTTTTGTTCACTTATAAGTTCATTTATGAAATTCTTGCAGTTTTGATATTCTAACAAGTCATTATTTAATTCATCCAAGAGTAGTTTTACTTTGGAACTGAGACCATAATATTCCGCAATTCGATATAAGGCAATACTGTCTGCTTTAACCTCATTATTTTCTAATATTACAAGATCCTCAGACTCTATCCCATTTTGTTTAAAATCTTCTAAACTCCAATTTAGTCTAACATTAATACCAGAAGTAATATTACATCCACTAATAACTCTATTAAATTGTATTGGTGAAAAGTTTAAATAAAAGGATCGACAAATACTTAAAAAAGGTAATTCTTCTGTAGAAAGATTATTCCTATAATCTGTAATTCTAAATCCACCAATAGTTCTCGAAATATAGAAATCCTTTTTTGCAAAGAATTGGTTAATGATTGGCTCAGCAAGAATCCGATTGAATAAGAACCTATCTTGCGTTTTATTTATTGTTACATCTTTCCCATTAGCAAAATCGATTCTAGGCCAAACATATACCAAATTCTTGTACCTCATAAAGGTACTAGATGAATATTTACCTCTAAACCTAGATAAATTTTCGAGGTTGCGGTATTCAATAGTTTGCACTTCTATAATGTCTTGGTCAGTTAGAAATTCGTAGTAATTACTTTGCATTTAGTTCAGGATTATTGCTAATCCAAAAGTACAAAATAATCTGCAAGTAATGTGTTTCCAATTTTGCGCATAACTTATTTTTCTTGGATGCTGTCCTATTAAAATTTAGACATCCAATTTTATTGCTAAACTAGAAAAGAAAAAAGGGTTCCTATGTCTTCCCATTTAAAAGCGCGGCCAATTCCTCTCCATACGCTATAAAAGCCATGGTCTCATCTGTCCGGGCCAATTTGATTTTATCAAAAATAACTAGTGCTTCTCCATTACTTTCTAAATGATAAATCTGATGATCTTCGAAAAAGCCAATGA